>CACIUJ010000005.1:10000-47631 GCA_902589795.1 uncultured Pelagibacteraceae bacterium
AAAAAATTTAATATGGTTTTCGTACCAGCAAGCGAAAAGGGTGATGAAAGTGATTACGCTGGCCTCATAAAAATCGTTGAGGATATTACCAAATTTAAAATTAATACTATAAAAGTAACAGATTATAATGCTGCAGTCGAAGCTATGAGAGCTGGTAGAGCAGATATAGCTTGGTATGGAGGCAAGACATATATTAAGGCCTCGGAGATAGCTAATGCAGAGGCATTTGCAGCAGGAGTTAGACCTGGCGAAAAAGATGCAGGTTATTATGCTTATTTTGTAGTTAAAAAAGACAGCAAAATAAAAAAATTTTCAGATGTAAAAGGTAAAGTATTATCTCTAAATAGCATTGGTTCAACGAGTGGTGATTTAATTCCTCAGGTTGAATTAGCAAAGATTAATCTTTCTACTACTAATGAAGATGATTTTAAAAGTGTATTTTATGCTGGAAGTCACGATGCATGCTTGTTAGCAGTTTTAAATAATAAATCAGACGTTTGCGGCATGAGTTCCAGAAATTATGAAGCACGTTTAGCAGACAATACTTTTAAAAAGGAACAAATAAGAATTATACACAAATCTGACCGTGTTCCACCCCCACCGCTTGCATATTCTAAAAGAATTCCTATTGAAGATAGAACAAAAATCAAAAATGCAGTACTAGAAGCCCACAAGCATGGAAAAATAGGTGGTTATGGGGGAGAAATGTCTCACTATATATCAGTTAAAGATTCAGACTACGATGTATTGAGAAATGTCGTTGCATTGCTGAAAAAAAATAAAAGTTAATAATTTTTTATATATGCTTGAAATAAAGAATCTAAAAAAAACGTTCCAAGGCGGAGTAGAAGCTCTTAGAGGAGTTGACTTAAAAGTAAATAAAGGAGAGTTCTTATCCATTTTGGGACCAAGCGGATCTGGCAAAACTACCCTGTTGAGAAGCATTAATGGCTTGGAAAATATTGATAGTGGAGAAATATTTTTTGAAAGTGAAAAAATAAATAAGATTTATTTACCTCAAGTTCAAAAAAAAACAGGCATGATTTTTCAAGAATTTAACTTAATAAATAACTTGTCTGCGATTAATAATGTTTTAACTGGACTTTTAAATTCAACCAGTAAATTTTTATCAATGTTTTATTTATTTACGAAAGAACAAAAATTACAAGCTTTAAAAGCACTAGAAACCGTAGGACTTTTAGATAAAGCGTATAACCGAGCAGACGAACTTTCTGGGGGCCAAAGACAAAGAGTAGGTATTGCAAGAGCAATAATAAAAAAACCGACATTGCTTTTAGCAGATGAACCGGTTGCAAGTTTGGATCCTAAGGCAGCGGATTTAATTATGTCATTATTAAAAAAAATTAATAAAGAGTTTAAAATAACTGTTGTATGCAATTTACATCAGGTTGGGCTTGCATCTCAGTATTCAGATAGAATAGTTGGTTTATTAGATGGAGCAATTATGTTTGACAATTTACCATCAAACATTAATAAAACGATCATTGATCAAATATATAAATAAAATGACAAACAAAAATATTCTTAAATTAGCAGCAAATAATCAAACTAAACATCTTGAAAAATACTTAAAACAACAATGGACGTGGAGAACATATTTCCTTATTTTTTCTCTTATATTTATCCTTATTTTTATTGTAATTGATTTAGAAATAAATTTTATTGCACTATTTTCTGACTCTTCAAAATATTTTGGAGATATTATTGGAAGAATGTTACCTCCAGATTTTTCAAATTTTGGAAATTTGGCTTATGCTATGTTAGAAACTATTGAGATAGCATTTTTAGGAACTTTTATTGCAATTACTTTATCAATTCCCGTTGGTCTATTTTCGGCTAGAAATTTAGCCCCAAATTACTGGGTTTTTTTAATTGCCAGAACCATAACAATTTTTTTTAGAGCCATTCCCGAGTTTATAATTGCAATGATACTTGTAATTGCAATCGGTTTTGGAGCTATGCCTGGTGTTCTTGCATTAGGTATTCATACGATGGGTTTCTTAGCGAAATTTTATGCTGAGGATATAGAGCACGTAAATAAAGGTCCTATAGAAGCATTAAAATCCTCGGGAGCTTCCAAAAGTCAGATAATCTCTTTTGCGATAATACCCCAAATAATTCCATCCTTTATAGCAAATAACTTATATATTCTTGATCGAAATATCAGAATGGCAACTATGCTTGGAATCGTTGGAGCTGGTGGAATTGGATACGAATTACAATCTTCATTTAGAATGTTCGAATACCAGAAAGTTTCAGCAATAATAATTGTTATTTTCATTACTATATTTATTATAGATCATTTATCTTCTTTTATACGCTCTAAAGTAAAGTAAATTTCTTATACTAATTTCAATTAAACTTTTTACGCTGAAGTAGTAAGGCTTAATTGTACTAGCTTTATTTTAGTTAAAAATAAAGTTAAAAAGAAAAATATCAATGGATACTAATGTTTTTTTAATAATTCTGCTAGCTACGATTATGCACGCCATCTGGAACGGAATGGTTAAGAAGCATCCAGACAAAGTAATTGCTATGTCTGGAATTGTATTTGGCCATGTGCCTCTTGCAATAACTGCTATTATTTTATTACCAGCGCCTTCTCTAAATTGCATTCCTTATATAATTGCTAGCGCATTTATTCATCAAGGTTACCAGTGGTATTTATTATCATCTTATCAAATTGGAGATCTTACTAAAGTGTATCCTATAGCAAGAGGATTTGGTCCTTTTGTTACAACAGTCATTTCAATTTTTTTTTTAGGAGTGATAATTAATAGTTTTATTTTTTTTTCAATATGCTTAATTTGTTTTGGAATTATGTTTCTCGGAATTTTTGATGACCATGATTCTAATAACATAAAAATAATACAATATTCATTATTTACTGGTTTTTTTATTGGCCTCTATTCAATTGTAGATGGATACGGAGCAAGAATAAGCTTGTCAGCAATAACTTATATGAGCTGGTCATTTATTTTAAACGCATTATTATTTCCCGTGGTATTAAGAGTCAAAAATCAAAAAAATATATTTAAAAAATTGATAAAAAAAGGAAAGAAAATATTTTGGATAGGGGGTTCTTTATCATACATAATTTATATTATAGTCGTTTGGGCTTTTACCAAAGCACCAATTCCAATGGTAAGTGCACTTAGAGAAACTAGTATTTTTTTTTCTATAATTATCGGATTTTTCTTTTTAGAAGAAAAAATAACTTTTATAAAAATAATTTCAATTATACTTATAATTCTAGGAACGGTAGGTTTAAAGTTAGTTTAAATTTCTAACTTTTTTTAATAATTCTTCAGACAATTTATTTAAAGGTTTTGTAAATTTATTCTCGATTATAATATCTGGCGATACAGGCAACTCAGCTTTTAAATTTTTCCCCACTATATTTTTGAAGTTTCCCTTATAAAAGAATTTATTTTTCTTTTTAATAATTTCGTTAATATCTGATTTTATATAAATTTCTACATAATTATTGATATTGGCCCTGTTCCATTTTCTAACTTTGTGAAAAAGACTTACTGTAGAAAAAATCAAATTTATATTTTCATCTATAATACGTTTACAAAATTTACTGTAACTTAAAGCATAATTTAATCTCTGTTTTTTTGAAAACTTATTAAAATTAAATATTTTTCGAAGATCATCTCCACTAAGGGTTAAAGTTGGCCCATATTTTTTAGAAATTTGTATCTTTATTTTTTCAGCAATTGTTGTTTTCCCCGAGCCTGATAATCCAGTAATCCAAAACAAGAAGCCTTTATTTTTTATTATTTTTTTCATCCCAAGATATAGTTGTTTAGCAATTTCTGCCCACTATACAGGTATAAGTTTTAAACAAACCAATATTTTATCTTTACTGTTCAAAAATTGAACTGTATAAATGTTCAATAATTGAACATATTTATGAATGATAATCAAGACCATTTTAACGTACTTAGAAAGATAAATAATAAGCCAAAGTCTACCCAAAGAGAGCTTGCGGAAGAGTTGGGGTTTAGTTTGGGAAAATTAAACTACTGTTTGAAAGCTCTAAAAGGTAAAGGCTTAATCAAAATGAAAAATTTTGAAAAAAATCCAAATAAAATAAATTATATATATGTTCTTACACCAAGAGGAATCACCGCAAAAACTAAGCTGACAATAAATTTTATGAAAAGAAAAATGAAGGAATATGACGAGTTAAAAAAAGAGATTAAAGGTTAGTTATGTGGGTAGTAGCTAAAATTAAGATAAAAAATTTCAATACTTTTAAACAAGAATTAAGAAAAAAAATAGGTAAGGATATTAAATTTTATTATCCAAAGATCGAATATCATAAATATTTTGGTGACAAGGTTAAAAGATTTGAGAAACATATTTTAGAAAATTATATATTTTGCTACCATATAAAATTTTCAAAATCTGAATTTGTCAATGAAATTAGATTTGTAAGAGGTCTAGAATATTTTTTAGAGGGACACTATCAAAATCAAAAGGATATTGTAAAATTTGTAGATTACTGCAAAATATTTGAAGATGAAAAAGGATATTTAACCCAAAATTTTTTTAAAACAATTATATCGAAAAAAGCAAAATTCATATCAGGCCCATTTACTAATGTAATTTTCGAGATTATAGAAAGACAAAAAAACAAGTTAAAAATTTTAGTTGGAAATATTGTTACGACGATACCAAATAAAACAAATTATTTATATCGTCCTATCTAAAGTAAAAAAATTTATGCTCTCAGAGACTTAGTTTTTAAAAAGTCAAAGTGCGGAGCATTGGTTTATTAAAATGAATCTCTCAAAAAAAGTCATTAATGAAAGTGAATTCAAAAATTTGTATGTAAAACCAAAAAGTTTTGCGAGAAGAGTAATACAAGATTTTTTCTTAAAACTACTATTAAAAATATTTCCTAAAAAGTTTGAAATTTATAAAGAAAAAATTAAAAATATTATTAACAAAATAGTATACTACTTCGTCAGATATCCAAGTTTTATTTTACTAATTATTTTTTTAAAATTTAAACATCCTTTATATTTTAGACTTCCTTCAAGACATATTTATACATTGTATATATTGACTAATTTCTTAAAAATTTTGAAAAAAGAAAAAATAGATTTTTTTTTAATTGCCGGGTCACTTTTAGGAGCTGTAAGACAAGAATCTTTTGCAGGCAGGCCAACAGATATTGATCTAGGAATAAAAGAAGATCAGTTTCAAAAATTATTAAACGCAATTCCTTTATTGATTAAAAAGGGGGCAAGGTCTATAAGAAAGGATGATAAACTATCAGTCTTACAAATTATATATAAATATACTCTTGTAGATATTAATGTTTTCAAAAAAAAAAATCAAATGTGGATTGGAGAATGTGACAAGTATTATGGGGAGAATTTTAAAGGTATTACTTTTTCCATTAAAGATTTAGAGTGTTTAACAACCATTAAACTATATGGAAAAGAATTTCTATCTCCAACAAACCCACAAATATATCTTGAAAAAAAGTATGGTAAGGAATGGAGAGTTCCTGATAAAAAACAATTTATTTGGAAAAAAATATAAATGATTTCTTTAGTTACAGGCGGCGCAGGTTTTATTGGTAGTAATTTAGTAACCGAGTTAGTTAAATTAAAGCATAAAGTTATTGTGTTAGATAATTTAAGTACTGGAAAATTAACTAATTTAAAGCAAATTAAAAAAAAAATAAAATTTATAAATGTCGATATTTCAAAAAATCAAAAATCTATTAATAAGTATTTTAAAAAGGTAGATTGGGTGTTTCATCTAGCAGGTTTAGCAGATATTGTTCCCAGCATAACAAATCCAAATAATTATTTTGAAGCAAATGTTAAAGGCACTTTAAATGTTTTAGAAGCCGCTAAAAAAAATAATGTAAAAAAGTTTATTTATGCAGCTTCCGCCAGCTGCTATGGTGTTCCAGAAAAGTATCCAACTGATGAAAAAAATAAAATTGATACAAAATATCCTTATGCCCTCACTAAATTTTTAGGAGAACAATTAGTTATTCATTGGGCAAAAATTTATAATATGCCAAATGTTTCACTTAGATTCTTTAACGCGTATGGGCCAAATTCAAGAACAACAGGTGCATATGGAGCAGTATTCGGAGTTTTTTTAGCGCAAAAACTCGCAGGCAAACCATTGACAATTGTAGGTAATGGAGAACAAACAAGAGATTTTATTCATGTGTTTGATTTAGTTGATGCTGTTATTTTGGCTGCAAAAAAAGGAAAAAATTCTGAAATCTATAATATTGGAAGCGGAAAAGAAGTTTCTGTTAATTACATAGCTAAAATAATTGGTGGAAATACAGTTAATATTCCTAAAAGACCTGGTGAGCCCGATAGATCTTTAGCCGAAATATCAAAGATCAAATCCCATTTAGATTGGTCACCAAAAATCTCAATCGATAAAGGCGTAAGTATGCTGATAAAAATTATTGATCAGTGGAAAGATGCTCCGGTTTGGACTCCAAAAAGTATTGAAAGAGTAACAGAGAATTGGTTTAGGTATTTAGCCAAAGATAAAAATTAATAAATTTTAGCGATGTCAAAAAATAAAATATTATCTTTAGAAAACTTAAAAAAAATAACTAACAGAGAAAAAACAAAAGGAAAAAAGATAGTTCTCTGCCACGGTACTTTTGATCTTCTTCATATCGGACATATTAAACACTTCGAAGAAGCAAAAAAGATGGCAGACAAACTAATCGTAACAGTTACCCCTGATGTGTATGTAAATAAGGGACCTAAGCGACCCTTTTTTAAAGAAAAACATAGGCTAGAAGCCATCGCCGCATTAGATGTTGTAGATTTTGTAGCTTTAAATGAATATCCTACAGCAGTAAATACCATTAAAAAATTAAAGCCAAACTATTATTGCAAAGGCCCAGACTATCAAAATTATAAAAATGATATTTCAGGTGAAATATTAAATGAAATAAATGCAACTAAAAAGTCAGGCGGAAAAGTAGTTTATACCAAAGATATTACATTTAGTTCTAGCAGACTAATAAATTCATTTATTAGCACCCAATCATCGTCACAAAAAATGTTATTTAATAAAATAAAAAAAAAATATAATTTTTCAAAGATAAGAAACTTGGTAGAGTCAATTAAGAAAATTAAAGTTCTTGTTATTGGTGAAGTAATCATTGACCAATATTTTTTTTGTGAAGCAATAGGTAAGTCAGGAAAAGAACCAGTTTTAGCCTTAAAAGATATAAAAAATGAACACTATCTAGGAGGAGCCGGGGCCATATGTAGGCATATATCCTCTTTTTGTAATAAAATTACTTTATTAAGTATGGTTGGAGAAAAGGGGGAATTTATTAAAGATATAAAAAAAAGCCTACCTAAAAATGTGAAATTTAATTTTATAAAGAAAGAGAACTCACCAACAATAATTAAAAAAAGATTTTTGGATAATATTAGTTATAACAAAATGTTAGGAGTATATTCTTTGAATGACGATCTTTTAACGAAAAAAGATGAAAAAAAGTTTATTAAATTATTAAAAAAATTAATATCAAATCACGATCTAGTAATAACATCAGATTATGGTCATGGGCTAATTTCAAAAAACAGCGCAAAATTAATTTCGAAATATTCAAAATACTTGGCACTTAATGCCCAAATAAATGCAGCAAATATTGGATATCATAGTATGCGAAACTATAAAAATGTTGATTGTGTTATCATAAACGAAAATGAAATTAAACATGAACTACGAGATAAGAATAGTAGTACAAAATTCTTGATGAAGAAATTATCTTCCTCTCAAAAGATTAATAATCTAGTCGTTACAAGAGGAATTCGTGGAGCGCTACTATATAATAGAATAAAAAATAAATTTACAGCATGTGAGGCATTTGCTGATAATGCCGTTGACAAAATTGGCGCAGGAGATGCTCTGCTATCAATTATTGCTTTATTTTTTAAAAAGGGATTGACAAATGAATTGTCCTTACTCGCAGGTTCATTAGCGGCCGCACAATCAGCCGAAACTATAGGAAACAAAGAATCTGTAAATAAAACAAAAATTTTAAAAACTTTAGAACATATATTGAAGTAAATTATTTTATGCAAAAAATATTTATTACAGGAGGAGCAGGATATGTTGGCGCAGTATTAACTCCGTATTTAATAAGCAAGGGTTATAAAATAACGGTTTATGATTTAATGATTTACGGAAAAGAGGTTTTAAAAGAAGACCCAAATTTAAGTGTAATACAAGGAGACATTAGAGATAAAAAACTATTAAGCAAAGTCATGCCAGGCCATGATATTGTCATTCATCTCGCATGCATTTCTAATGATCCAAGTTTTGAACTTAACCCCGAATTAGGAAAATTAATTAATCTTGATGCCTTCGAACCTTTAGTGGAAATTGCGAAAAAGAGTTCAATTAAAAGGTTTATATATGCTTCAACTTCGTCAGTTTACGGAATAAAAGCTGAATCAGATGTAAATGAAAATATGTCTTTGGAGCCTTTGACTGATTATTCAAGATATAAGGCTGATTGTGAAAAAACACTTAATAGACATGTATCAGAAAACTTTGTTCCAATAATAATAAGACCAGCGACAGTTTGCGGATATTCTCCAAGACAAAGATTAGATCTTGTTGTAAATATTTTAACAAATTTAGCCTACCACAAAAGATCCATCAGTGTTTTTGGTGGAAAGCAATTAAGACCAAATATTCATATAGAGGATATGGTAAGGGCTTACCAAGTCTTGATCGAGGCTCCAAAGTCCAAGGTGTCTGGAGAGATATTTAATGTTGGGTATGAAAACCACTCTGTTTTAGAATTAGCAAACACAGTAAAAAAAAATATTGGCGAAGATGTTAAATTAGAATCTATACCTACTAATGATAACCGCTCATATCATATTTCTTCAAAAAAAATAAAAAACGTCTTAAAATTTGACGCTCTAAAAACTATTTCTGATGCTGTGACAGATCTAAAGATAGCATTTGAAAAAGGCTTATTGCCAAATTCGATGACTGATGAAAAATATTTTAATATTAAAAGGATGCAGTCACTTAAGCTAAAGTAAAGATAAAATATTACTTGTATGAATTATAAAACTTTAATCAAAAAAGCAAAAGAATTAAGACAAGAAACTTTTCTTGCTTTTATAAAAAAAGGAGAAGCTCACCTCGGGGGTAGTTTTTCAATAATTGAAATATTACTTACACTTTATGAAGTAATAATAAAAAAAAATGATAAATTTATTCTTAGTAAATCTCACGCTTCATTTCCATTATGTTTGTTATTAAAGAAAAAAGGTTTAAACCCCTCCCTCACAACTCATTTAGAACTTGATGCTAAAAATGGAATATATTGCACAACGGGAAGTTTGGGACACGGACTTCCTATTGCAACAGGAATGGCATTTGCTAGAAAAAAAAGAAAAATTTCTGGAAAAATTTATGTAATGATTAGTGACGGAGAATGCCAAGAAGGAACTACATGGGAGTCATTGTTGATAGCTTCTAAACATAAATTAGATAATCTTATAGTTTTAGTTGATTATAATAAAATTCAAGCATTATCACGATTAAATGATGCATTGCCTCTTAAAAATCTTTCTAAAAAATTTAAAGCTTTTAATTGGAAATGCATAAATGTTAAAGATGGACATTCATTTAAATCACTAATTTCATCATTTAAAAAAATAAAAAAAAATGCAAAACCTATAGCAATAATAATTAATACTATTAAAGGAAAAGGTATAAAAGAATTTGAAGATGATCCGATATGGCATGCTAGAAAGCTTCAAGGAAAAGAAATGGAAATAGGAAAGAAAAAATTGGGAATTTTATGAGAAGAAGATTTGGTAAAGTCATTAATGAATTAGCAAAAAAAGATGACAAAGTTATATTGATCGTTGGTGATATTGGTTACGGTGTTTTTGATGATTTTAGAAAAGAACATCCCAAAAAATTTTTTAATCTAGGCATTTGTGAGCAAAGCATAATAAGCTTCGCATCAGGAGCTGCTTTAGAAGGTTTAAAGCCCTGGGTGTATACTATTACCCCATTTCTAATTGAGAGACCATTTGAGCAAGTAAAGCTTGATATAGACCAACAGAATGTAAATGTAAATCTTGTGGGTTTTGCAGATTATCCTACGTTAGGCCCAAGCCATGCAGAACTGGATGCTGAAAAACTTATGAAGCTATTCAAAAATATTAAATCTTTCTTTCCTAAAAACGGCGAAGAAACAGAGAAGGCTATTTATGAGAGCTATAAAAGAAGCGGACCAAATTTTATAAGCTTAAAAAGCGATGTAACGATTGGAAAAAATTGGTAAATATAAATTGTCATTTTAAATTATGAAAGTACGATTTAGAGATTTAGCTGTAAAAGATAAAAAATTAAAAGAAGAATTATTAACTGCAGTTAATAAAGTTCTCACACATGGCAAAGTTCTTCTTGGTCCAGAAGTTACTGAGTTTGAAGAATTTATCGCCAGAGAATGTGGAACAAAATATTCTGTAGGGGTAGGAAGTGGAACGGATGCATTATATGTTTCTATGAAAGCATTAGGAATAGGACCGGAGGACGAGGTGATAACAACACCACTATCCTGGATCGCAACCGCAAACTCCATTGTAGCTGTTGGAGCCAAACCAACCTATGTTGACATTGGACAAGATCTTAATATTGATCCAGATCTAATTGAGAAATCAATAACAAATAAAACAAAAGCGATAATGCCCGTTCACTTTACAGGTCGTATATGCCAAATGGATAAAATAAAAAAAATTGCTAAAAAAAATAATTTATTTTTAATTGAGGATGGTGGACAAGCATACGGAGCTAATATTAATGGAAAGATGGCCGGATCATTTGGTGACATGGGTTGCTTTAGTATGAATCCGATGAAAATATTTTCTTCATATGGAGAAGCGGGAGTCATTACTGTTAATGACAAAAAACTTAGAGATGATCTTGTTTCAGTCAGATATAATGGAACTTTAAACAAAGAAGACTGCCATGTTCCAAGTATAAATGCTAGAATTGATACATTGCATGCCGCAATGCTGAATATTAATGCCAAATATCTTAAAAATAAAATAAACAGAACAAGAGAAATATCAAAATATTACGATGACAAATTAAAAAATGTTGTCGAGTGCCCATCAGATGATGGAACTTTTCAAACTTATTATTCATATATGATCAAAGTAGAAGATAGAGAATCTTTGACAAGCTATTTAACTGAGAATGAAATAGAAACAAAAATACAACACCCTATACTAATGCCATTTCATACAGCCTATAAAAAGTTTTATCCCAACATATCTATTCCCATGTCAGAGAAGCTAATAAAAAAAATATTAAGCATACCCAACCACGATAAAATGACTGATCAGCAAGTTGAATATGTTGCTGACAAAATATATAATTACTACAAATGAAAAGAAAAATAAAAATAATGTTAGCTGATTTAACGCATACAGGCGTAAATCTAAATTCAGATCATTTTCCCTTAGGCATAGGTTTCATAGCCTCGTATACTTTAAAAGTTCTCAAGGATGAAGCTGAAATTTCTTTGCACAAATTGCCAGAAGAACTTCTTGAAGAACTTCCAAAAGTTAAACCAGATTTTCTTTGTTTTAGTTCGTATAATTGGAATGCAAAACTAAGCAATATTATTGCCTCATATGCCAAAGAGATAAATCCAAATGTCACTACAATATTCGGTGGACCTGATTTTCCTGTTGGAAATGAAGCTCGTCATAATTTTTTAAAAAAACGACCTGTTATAGATTTTTATATTAAATCAGATGCAGAATATGCTTTTGTAAGATTAATAAAAAAAATGATGGATTTTAATTTAAATTTAAAAGAATTTAAGAAAAACTATATTAAGCTTCCTAACATATGTTATGTGGAAGGCGATCATTATATAGAAGGTCCATACGAAAGAGTAGAGAACATTATGGATATTCCTTCCCCTTATGTTAATGGATTGTTAGATAAATTTTTTGAGCTTCCGTTAAAACCAAATATTCAGACAAATAGGGGCTGCCCTTATTCATGCACTTTTTGTTGTGATGGAGAAATTTCAAACAGAAAAATTCATAGAAAAAGTGATGCTTATATGCGTGAAGAATTAGAATATATTGCAAAACATGTGAAACTAACCCCAACTCTTGGATTTTCTGATCTTAATTTTGGAATGTACAAACAAGATCTCGAGACCGCAAAAGCTATTAGAGATATTAGAAAAAAATATAATTGGCCTATTCAAATGGAAGGCTCAACCGGAAAAGCCCAACCAGAAAGATTGGCTGAGGTAGGGAAAATAATTAATGAAGGAGGAATAGATATAATAAGGATGGGTTCATCAATGCAATCAGTCAGTACAGACGTTCTTAAAGAGATAAAAAGAACAAATTTAGACTTTGAGTCACTTCGTGAACTTCATCACAACAATGTTGATAGCCAAAATTTTACAGAGTTTATAATTCCACTTCCAAAAGAAACGAAAAAGTCATTTTTAAGCGGATTAACTAAAGTTGTAGATGATATTAGATTTAATAACATTGCTGTGCATCATCTACAATTATTAAAGGGTTCCGAGTTAGAAACTCATGCACAAAGATCAAAATATGATATGAAAACTAAGTATAGAGTCTACGAGGCGTGTCTAGGAAACTATAAAATCGGAAACAAAAAAGTTCCAATTGCAGAAATTGAGGAAATTGTGGTTGGTACAAATACAATGAGTCCGGAGGAATATTATGATCTTACAGTCGTAACTCTATTAATAAAAATTTTCATACATGGAGATACATATAAGCCAATCTTTGAAGTTCTAAGACGAAATAATATTAAAAGCATGGAGATTATTACACAAATATTAGAGAAATCTAGTAATGAATTTCCAAAATTTAAAACTTTTTTAGAAGACTTTGTTAAAATGGGAAAAAATAAATGTTTTAACAGCGAGGAGAATCTTGAAAAATATTTAGCAAAACCAAATGTCATTGATAATATAATTAATGGCGAAGGACAAAATGAACTTTTAGCGTTTAGAGCAAAAGCTCTTAGGAAGCACTATAAGGATTGCACTTTAGTTTTGCAGTCAGCAATTAAAAATATTCTGGATAAGCGAAATCTAAATTCAACTGAACTAAATGAATACTTGAATGAAGCATTTAAATTTTGTGAAATTAGAAAGTTTAATTTTGATGATATGAAGGACTGTGAAGCTAACTTCACATTTGATTTTGTTAAGGGTGACAAAAATAATTTTGATGTAGATCCAAAAGAAATCCAAAATAAAGTAAATATTAAATTTTATTATGTGGATGAAAAAGACACTTTCAATAAATACCTAAAATTTTATGGTAATTCAAATGACTTTCAATGGGGAAAAATCATTCAAAGAATGGATTGGATAAGAATGAGAAAAAGAATTAAGTATTCCAATGTATGATTTTAAAAAGTTTATAAAGTCATTAAATAATATATAAAATAAGGACAAAATGTTGAATTTACAAAAACAGCTAGATTTAATCTCAAAAGAATTATCCGTAAAGGATATTGATGGAATTGATTATTTTGCACGTTACGTCGAGATGGACGCCTATGATGGATGCAATTTAGATTGTATAATGTGTCCGTTGGGAAAGAGCATTTACAAAGGTGGCGGACCTATACCTCAAAAACTTTTTAAAAAGATAGTTGATGAACTGGCCGAATATTCTGATTGGATATACCAGGTTTGCTTATCTAGAAACGGCGAGCCACTTTTAAATAAAAATATTGCATCAATGATAAAGCAGTTAAAAGATGTAGGAATAAAAAGAGTTAATTTTTCAACAAATGCAACAGCTTTAACCGAAAAAAAAGCACACGAATTGCTCGAGTCTGGTTTGGACGAGATAAGATTTTCAATTGATGGAGTTACAAAAGAAACTTTTGAGAAAGTAAGACAAGGCGTAGAGTACGAGCGAGTATTAAAAAATTGTTTAAAATTTATCGAAATAAGAGAAAAATATAAAGACGCCAAAACCCAAGTACAAATTAGATTTGTTGAACAAAAGGCAAATAGCCATGAAGTTCAAATGTGGAAAAATTTCTGGTTAACCAAAGTGAGAAAAACTGATGTTGTGGCTTCAAAAAAAATGCATTCCTGGTCTAATGAATTGGATGGCCTGAAAAATAAAAGCACTGATCCAAAATTTGTTTCAGACCGAAGTAATATTCATCCTTGCATTTCCCCATTCTCCTCACTCGAAATATTATATGATGGAACTGTCCCACTTTGTGGCTCTGATTATCTGCGTACCGTGACTTTTGGTAATGTATATAAAAATACTTTAAAAGAAATTTGGAATAGTAAAGAATTCAAAAAAGTAAGAGATTTACATAAGTCAGGAAATAGAAATCAAATAGATGCTTGCATTGGATGTAAAATTTGGGACAAAGATATTAAAACTGTTCATTATAACAAATAATTTTTTTATATTTAAAAAATAAATAAATAAATACAATACATTACCCTAGCCAATTATTATGGAAATAGATTTTGATAAACTTTTAGAAAATTATAATTCAGAACTTGTCACAAAACTGAGAGGTTTTAATGACGAGCATGATTATTTACAATACTGGGTGCCAGGCTCAGATAAAGTTAGGAGTTTATTAAATTTAATAGATGCTATTTATGAAACAGGAACAATTAATTTCTCGGTGTTACTATCAAAAAAAGACGAATATATAATTAATGAAATAAAAAAAATTTCCAATAACATTGGAAAAGCAGAGGTTAGTCAAAACAAAAATACATTTAAAATTTTGATTTCATTGGATAAATCCAAATATAAATTGTTTAGTAAAGAACAAACTATTGTTAAAAAAAAATATATACAAAAAAATTCTTCTATCACTACCGAATTAAAGGATGAGAGAAAAGATTACGATATTTTTAAAGACTATGAAGCGAATTTAAGTAGTTATAAATTAGTTTCAAATTATAACAAAAAGCCTATTGATGAAAGTGTGTTTTTTGAATTTGTTAATAAAAATAAAAAATTATTCATCAAAATAAATAAAGATACACAAAAAGTAGTTGAGAGTTGGCATGATTTTAATCAGATTGATAACCAAGCGATTGTTGTTGATAAATTTTGTCAAATCATTTTGAACAAAACCATACAAGAAGCATCTGAGCACGGGATTATTTATTTAGAACATTCTTTAAGACCATTAGGTATAAGACAAAAAATAAAAGGCATAATATTGCCAAAAAAAGCAGGTGGAATTTTTTTTGATTTACACCAATGTATTAATAAAATTTATATAAAGATAAAAGAAAAATTTCATTTTAATGATGTAATTAATAAGGAATATTTTGATTTATCAGAAAATTGGTTAAAAAATACCTATGAGCAAAAACTGAATAAATTAAGAAAAGTTTTATCAGAGAAAATAATACCTTCATTACAACTAAAACAAAACGATATTATTATTGAAGCAATCGAGATAGATACTAAAATTGTTATTAAAACTAGCGATGATTTTCTAAAAAAAAACTCAGGTAAAAAGAATTATTTGATTATAATTGAGGATTTATTTAAGCAATTTGTTGATAAACGATTAGAATTGTTTACTATAGAAAAAAAGGATGACAATAGATTGAGACATATAAATTCACCTCAAAAAATTTAAATATGAAAGAACATCAGGAATTAATTTTAGACGGAACAAAAATAAACTGGCATTTGGATAGAGTTAGTAAGTGGGAGAATGGCGAAAGAATAGCTCCGATAACTATCGATATGGCCTTAACAAGAGCATGTAATTATTCATGTGGATTTTGTTACGCAATGTTTCAGGAAAACGACAGAAAAATAATTACACAAAAAATAATTTTTGATTTTTTAGAGGACTGTGCAGAAATAGGTGTAAAAGGAATAAGTTTTGTTTCAGATGGAGAAAGTACAATTTCACCAGTTTTTATTGACGCATGCAAAAAAGGCTATGAGTTGGGTTTATCAATGGCAGTAGGAACCAATGCATTTGTATTAACAAAAAATAGATTAGAAGAAGTTCTTCCTTATTTAACTTACTTAAGGGTCAACTTTTCAGCTGGCGAAAGAAAAAGATATTCAGAGATCATGGGTGTAAAGGAGACTGCTTTTGACAGAGTTTGTCAAAACATAAAAGATATGGTTGCAATTAAAAAAAGAGATAATTTGCCTGTTACAATTGGAATGCAAATGGTTCTTATGCCTCAAGATGGGGATCAAATTATCCCTTTGGCCAAACTTGGAAAAGAACTAAGACCGGACTATGTAATTATTAAACATTGCACAGATAATGAAGATGGTGGCCTTGGTATTGATTACAATGCTTATGAAAAACTTTATCCTCTATTAAAAGAAGCTGAAAATTATTCAGATAGTGATTATAAAGTTGTAATTAAATGGTCAAAAATTAAAGACAAAGGTAATAGTGGAAGAAGTTATCAAAGATGTTATGGAGCTCCGTTTATGTTACAACTGTCAGGAACAGGTCTCGTTGCTCCTTGTGGCGCCCTATTTAATGAAAAATATAAAAAATTCCATATAGGTAATATATGTGATCAAAGATTCAAAGACATTTGGAAATCTGATAAATATTGGGAGGTAATGAATTATCTTGCCTCTCCTAAATTTAATGCACAAAAAATGTGTGCATCTTTATGTTTACAGCATAAAGTAAACGAAGCTTTAGACGCTCATGTTAAAGGTAAAGCTACACTAAAACTTAAACAAACAAACAAGACAAAGCCCCAACATATAAACTTTGTTTAAGTAAAAATACCTATTTTCCAAAAGTTAAAAAAAATGAAACTACTTAGATTTCTTTCAAAACAATTTCTTGATGTTAAGAAAAATGGAACAAAAGAGCTTTTAAAAAAAATAAAGATATTTTTAATTTTTTTACTTATTTCACCATTTCATATTTTATTTTTTATTGTCGCTTTACCAATTGTAATTTTCATTCGAATTATTAAACCTTTTCTTCATATTCGATTTCGTACAATTTCAACAGGAAGAATTGGTCATTTTGCAGATGATGCTGGCATAATACTAAGCGAGACCGTACTTAAACAAAACAATATTAAAGATTGGTATTGGTTACAAAAACCTACTTGTAACCATCAATTAGAAAAAATGGTAGAAAGGGCTTTTTATGTACGTTGGTGGGTAAAGTATTTATATACTACAAATAAAATTATTCCTGGAGGTAAACAACATACATTAGAAACTCCAAGTATAACTCAATCAGCAAGGGATATAAATGGTCTCTTGTACAAAAGTAAAGGAATAAAAAAAGCATACCTTAGTTTTTCCGAACAAGAGCAAGCTGATGCAAAAAAGTATTTAAAAAGTATTGGCCTAAACGATAACGATAAGTTTGTTTGTCTAAATGTACGAGACTCGTCCTATTTAAATCATCTTTATCCAAAAGTAGATTGGAATTATCACAATTTTAGAGACTCAGATATAAATACTTATGCATTAGCAGCAGAAGCATTAGCAGAAAAAGATTATTGGGTATTTAGAACAGGCAAAGTAGTTTCAAAACCATTTAATTGTAAACATCCAAAAGTAATTGATTACGCTACGAGTGATAGAAAAAGCGATCTTCTTGATATTTGGCTTATGGCAAATTGCTCGTTTTCTATATCAACAGGCTCAGGATTAGATTCGATACCTGTAATTTTTAGACGACCTATTTTATTTTTAAATTTTTTACCAATCAATGAAGTCGTTACTTATGCTGCTTCACTAACATATTTTAAACATCTTAAATGGAAGAATAAAAATAAATTACTTAATTTTAAAGAATGCCTGGAAAATAGCCACTATGAATATAATGAATATGCCAGAAATGGTGTTGAGATAATAGATATGTCACCAAGTGAGATGAAAAGTGCGGTACTCGAAATGGTGGATCGTATAAGCGGCAAGTGGATTGATAAGACAGAAGATATTAAATTACAGAATAGTTTTTGGCACACTTACAAAAAATGTGAAAATTTTAGAAAAAACCACAGTTTTATAAACCCTAGTGCTAAAATAAGTTCAGCTTTTTTACATTCAAGTTTTAAACCTGTGCAATTTCAAAGACTATAAAATTTCAAAAAAACATAAATGCTCAAAAATTATTTTAAGAAGATTATTAAAAGTGTGCCGATTCTTTGGAAACTTTCCACCTGGACAAAGGATAAATTACTAAATCTGGCAAGATTAAAAGATGTATTTATGATGATGTTATTATTTCATGTCTGGCCTGAACAAACTTATAGATTTTCCACGAGAAAATTTTTACCTAGCAAAAAAAATAGATTTTCTAAGCAGCTAAAACCAGTTATTCCATATAATTTAATAAAATCTAAAAGCAGCAAAATACCTAGGATGAAAGAGATTAATGTTGTTGGATTGGGATTAAGTTTTGATTTAAATAACCTAAGCCAACTCGAGGGGCCAGTATTTTTAGTTTCATTTTGGAGTCCACTAAAAATTAATAGTGTGGGAAAAGTAACTTACAATCATATTTTTTCATATAAATTGGGGAAACAAAAAACAATAGATGAAATTTATAGTAACAATCCAGATAACGAAATATTAAAAAAAAAATTAGTTTATTTAAACAGTAGAGAGGCAGTGGTTAGTAAACTTAAAGAGTCTGGTTATAAAGTTCTAAGTGTTAACGTATATCCAAATGATGAAAAAATGGAAACTGGATCATATCTTAATAATTTTGACCATGACCAATGTAAAAGAATAGTGCTTGAAGAAAATGTTTATCAATCTTCACCATCAAAGTCACAACCTGATTGGGCACCTACTAAATCTTTTTTACCAAATTTATGCGCCCTTTCTTTTTTTGCTGAAAAAATAAATGTATACGGGTGGGATTATTACCTGGAAAACTCTCCACAAGAAATGGGGTATTGGCAACTTTTTTTTAATATGTACAAATATAAAATTGATATAGGCCAATCAAAAGATCATTTCGAGTCAGCCTTAATAAATTATTATTATGGATATCAACTTTCGAAATTGCCAAATTTCAAAATTTACGGCCATATGGGCAAATTAAGCAAGCATCACAAGCTTATAAAAAGAATCGAAAAAGTATTATTCAATTAAAAAACTTTATTTAAAAATATAAAATTAATAATAGGAGTGATAAAATTTCAATGAGTTCATGGTGGATGTTAAACCCAGGACCAAAACGGTATTTAATACCAACAATAAAAAAGAAAATTATTACATTATTTAACTTACTTTCTAGAGGGGAGTTTTTAATAATTTTAAAAGCTATTTACAATTATACAGTTAATATTTTTAACAAAATAGGTTTAAATGAAATTTTTTATTTACCTTATAGTATTCTAACTTATTATAATTTAATTAATAAAAAATTTAATATAGATGATAATATAAATTTTTCTAGTGATTTAGAAAATAAATTTTTTGAAAAAAAACTCCTTAATAGCAAACTTTATCTTGAGTATGGTAGTGGATCATCGACACTTTTGGCAGATAGAAATAACATCATTTATTATTCAATAGAGTCAGATAAAATTTTTTATAAGAATTTAAAAGAAAAATTAAAAAGTAAAAATTACTTCTTAAAAGATTTTGGTATTGTATCAAAAGGATCACGGCCAATTTTGTTTACTTATAGGAAATTTTTTATCAAAAAAAGAGCTCAAAAATATGCAGAGGATATACTCTGTTATTTTAAGAAAGAAAATTTAATTCCAGATTTAATCTTAATTGATGGCAGATACAGAGTTTTATGTGCTTTATTTGTTTATAAATTTTTAAATGAAAAAAAATGTTCTTCAACAATTATAATCGATGATTACAAAAAAAGACCTTATCTACATGTGCTAGAAGATTTATTCCACATAGAAAAAGTTGGTTCATTCGGGGTATGTGGTGAATTAAAAAAATCTGAAAATGTAGATGAATTTATAAAAATCTATCTAAACGATCCAAGATAAAGGATATACAAAACTAATTTTTATATGAAAAAATCTTATCTAAAAGTAGGAATTGCGGGTTACGGATACGTTGGTCAAAAAAGAAGAAAAATTCTTAATAACATTTCTGGAATAAAGATTGTTGCTATTAGTGATAATAATCCAAAGTACAGGATTAATGAAAAAAAAATAAAATTTTTTAAAAATTATAATGATTTATTCAGTGAAGATTTAGATGTTTTGTTTATAAGTTTGCCAAATAAATATGCTGCAGATGCAACTATAAAGGCTATAAAAAACAATATAAATGTATTTTGTGAAAAACCCCCAGCACGAAATATTAATGAGTTAAAAGAAGTATTAAAAGAATTTAAAAAAAAAAGAGGCAAAATTAAACTTAAATATGGTTTTAATCATAGATACCACGACTCGATTATATGGGCAAAAAAGATTATCGATTCAAAAAAGTATGGAAAGCTTATAAATCTCAAAGGTTTATACGGTAAAAGTAAAATAATTAGTTTAAAGGGAGGGTGGAGAACAAAAAAATCCATGGCAGGTGGCGGCATTTTATTAGACCAAGGAATTCATATGCTTGATTTAATGAGGTATTTTTGTGGGGATTTTGCGGAAATCAAAAGTTTTGTTAGTAATTATTATTGGAAACACAAAGTTGAAGATAATGCATACATTATTATGCGCTCTAATAAAAAAATTGTTGCCATGCTTCACTCAACAGCAACGCAGTGGCAACATCAATTTAGAATAGAAATTACTCTAGAAAAAGCATTAATTTACCTTACTGGAATTTTGTCTGGCTCCATGACCTATGGAGAAGAAAAAATAGAAATACAACCAAAATTATCAAAAAATAAAAAAACAACAAAACGTTCTTTTAATAAAGATTTATCATGGAAAAGAGAAATATCTGAATATATAGACTGTATAAAATTTAATAAAAAAATTTATAATGGAACTATTTTTGAATCAATCAAGGTTATGAAAATGATTGATACAATATACAAATCTGACAACGAATGGAAAGAAAAATATTTGGGATAAAAAATATCCTTATTATTGATTTTTCTAATTATTTTTAAAATCAAATAAAAAATTATTTTTATGATTAAGAAAATTAAAATTATCTTAAGTAAAAAGCAGCAGCTACAGTTTGTAATTTTATTTTTTGGAATTTTAATAGCAGCAATTTTAGAAATGGTTGGTGTAGGATCAATTCCAATTTTTATAAATTTATTATTAAAGCCAGAACAAGTATTTTCTTATGTACCTCCAAATAAATTTTTAGATTTTATTATTAACAAAGATTATTTAGGGCAAATCCTAATCGCCGGTGGACTACTATTAATTATTTTTCTATTTAAGAATATTTTTATTTTTTTTGTCAATTACATGCAAACATCTTTATTTCAACAGATAAAAATTAAAAACTCAAAAAGATTGATCAAAGCTTATTTAACCAGTCCATATTCTCTTCATTTAGACCGTAATCCCGCAACTATACATAGAAATGTTTTAGGTGAAGTAGTTCATGCAGCCAAATTTTTGGATTTATTAATAGTATGCATGAGAGAAATTTTAGTTGTGTTAGTTATTTTCATTTTATTATTATTAGTGGATCCCATAACTAGTTTGGCTGTATTTTCTATAATCGGGTTTTTTGCAGTTATTTTTAATTATATTACAAAGAAAAAAATAACTTATTTATCAAAACTTTCTCAAATGCATCGTGAGCGACAAGTTAAAATTATTAATCAAATATTTGGCGCAATAAAAGATATAAAAATTTTAGATAAAGAGAAATATTTTATAAATGAATTTAATAATGAAACCAAAGGTGCTATGAAAATTGAATTTTTTTCTCGAGTAATCAGTCTAATACCACGCTTGTCTATTGAAATTTTAGGTATTGCTGCAATTTTATTTGTAACTTCTTTTTTACTTTTTGCAAGTGGTTACTCCATAGAAGCCACAATTCCAATATTGAGTTTATTAGGTGTAGCAACTATAAGAATGATACCCTCATTTAATTTATTATCTGGCTCAATTGCTATGATGAGACAAACTTACGTTTCTTTTAATCTTGTTGTAAAAGAACTTATCAATTTTGAAAATCATAGTATAAAAAAAACTCATACAGAAACTATTGATTCAAATGAAATTAAATTAATAAACAAAACTATAGAAATCAAAAATATTTCTTTTGAATACCCTAATTCAAATTTAATGACTTTAAAAAATATATCTTTTAAAATTAAACCAGGCAGTTTGTTTGGGATAATTGGAACAACGGGCGCTGGAAAGTCTACATTAATAGATTTAATTTTGGGTTTGTTAGAACCTAAAGAAGGTGAAATAAATATTAATGGAGCAAACATAAAAAAAAATTATCAAATATGGCAAAAACAAATTGGGTACATACCGCAGGATATATACATATTTGATGAAACAATTCGTTCGAACGTAGCCTTTGGTGTATCTGATGATCAAATTGATGAAAAAAGAGTAATAAAAGCATTAAAATTAGCTCAAATTTCTGAGTTTGTACTTAATTTACCAAAGGGGTTAGATACAGTTGTTGGAAATCGGGGTATTAGACTTTCAGGTGGTCAAAGACAAAGACTAGGTATAGCGAGAGCTTTATACCGTCAATCTAAAGTTTTAATTTTAGACGAAGCCACTAATTCACTCGATATCGAAACTGAGAAAAAATTAATTAAAGATATAGAAAGTTTAAGTGGTGATTATACAATAATTATTGTTACACATAGGCTATCAACAATAAAAAATTGTGATGATGTGATTTTACTATCACAGGGAAAATTACTTGATCAAGGAACATTGGATGAATTAATTTCAAGGCATCAAAATTTAAAAACTGATTTTTTAAAGATAAAAGTTAACTAAAATATGAATAAAATTTCAAAAAAAATTGTAAAAATATTTAAAAAAAAAATTAAACTAAATAAAGTTTATTTGCATGAACCTGATTTAAATAAAAGTGATTCAGTTTATCTAAAAGATTGTATTAATCAAAACGCTGTTTCAGCAGCTGGAAAATTTATTCAAAAATTTGAAAATAAAATTTTAAATTTAACAAAAGCGAAATGTGTCATATCTACTAACTCAGGGACTTCAGCATTACATATTTCCTGTATTTTAATGAATGTTAAAGAAAATGACGAAGTTCTTGTTCCCGCATTTACTTTTGTAGCAACAGCAAATGCGATAAAATATTGTGGTGCAATACCACATTTTATAGATATAGAAGAAAATCATTTTGGTGTTAATGTTAATAAGTTAGACAATTATCTTAAAGAAATTTCAATAAAAAAAGGAAACTTTTGTTTTAATAAAAAAACTGGAAGAAAAATAAAAGCTATAATGCCGGTTCATGTTTTTGGACACTTCATGAAAATAAACGAGCTTATTAAACTAGCTAAAAAATACAATTTATCAATCATTGAGGATGCAGCTGAAGCTATAGGTAGTTATTACAAAAATAAACATGCGGGAACGTTTGGACATATCGGGGTTTTAAGTTTTAATGGTAACAAAACTATCACATGTGGTGCAGGAGGCGCTATTTTGACGAACAATAAGAAAGTAGCGCAAAAGGCTAGGCATTTAATTGCTACTGCAAAAATTGCTCATCCTTATAATTATATTCATGATGAGGTTGGATTTAACTATAGAATGGCTAATTTAAATGCGGCCCTAGGTTACTCTCAAATAAAAAGAATAAAAAAAATATTAAAAAAAAAGAGAAAATTATTTAATTTTTACGACAAGATATTTAAAGGAAATATATATTTTAAATTAATTAATGAACCAAAAAAAAGCAAAAGCAATTTTTGGTTACAAACTATTTTAATAAACGAAAAATATTCAAAATTTACTAAAAAAATAATTGAAGATCTAAATGATAAAAAAATCTATGTAAGGCCTGGTTGGGAATTAATGAATAATTTAAAACACTTCAAAAATTGTCCTAAAATGGATTTATCAATAGCTAAAAGAATTTGTAAAAGAATTATAAATATTCCAAGCAGTTCTTTTTTAGAAAGATACATTAAATGATCATATGCATCCAAGGACTTGGATACGTAGGCTCAGTCATGTCTGTAGCAGTTGGCCTAGCAAAAAATAATTTTAAAGAAAAAAATTTCAAAATAGTTGGTGTTGAAAAACCAACTAAGCGAGGCAAACAAATTATTGATGATATTAATAAAGGTATATTTCCATTTAGATCAAACGACTTTGAATTAAAAAAATCCTTAAAGAAAATAAATAAAGCTGGCTATCTTGAAGCGACCAGCTCCACTTCTGTTTATAAAAAAGCCAATGTTATATTGGTAAATGTAAATTGTGATTTAATTAGAATTAAAGGAAAAACTGAAATTGATCTTAAAAAATTCAAAAGATGTATTATTGAATTTGCTGAAAAAATTGAAGAAAATACTTTAATCATTGTGGAATCAACTGTTCCCCCAGGTACTTGCGATAAAATTGTATATCCAACGATTAAAAAAATATTTAAAAAAAGAAGATTGAACCCCAGTAATATTTACGTTGCTCATTCTTATGAAAGAGTTACTCCTGGGAAAAATTATTTAAATTCTGTAGTAAATAATTACCGAGTTTATTCTGGTATTAATAAAAAATCAGAAATTAAATGTAAAAATTTTTTAAAAAAAATAGTCAATGTAAAAAATTATCCTTTATATAAACTAAAAAACACTAACTCTTCCGAATTAAGTAAGCTAATGGAAAACAGTTATAGAGCTGTAAATATAGCTTTTATTGAAGAATGGAGTCGGTGGGCCGAAAAAATTAATGTAGATTTATTTGATGTGATTAATGCAATTAAAAAAAGACCAACACATAATAATTTAAAAAATCCTGGATTCGGGGTTGGCGGATATTGCTTAACAAAAGATCCACTTATAGCAATGATTGGAGCAAAACAAATATTTAATATTAAACAAGATTTTCAATTTTCAAAATTATCGGTGAAAACAAATAACATTATGCCTTTATCGACAATTAATAAAATAAAAAAATTTTATAATAATAAATTAAATAAAATTAAAGTTTTATTACTTGGGGTTACGTACAAAGAAGATATTGATGATACAAGATATTCACCTAGTGAATTTTTTTTCAAGAAAATGAGTCACTTAGGTGCTAAAATTGAAGTTCAGGATCCTTTAGTAAAATATTGGAATGAAATGAAAATTAATATTCACGGTAAGATAAAAAATATCAATAAATTTAATGTTGTTGTTTTTGCGGTTAAGCACAAAGAGTATCAAAAAATAAATTTTAATATATGGAAAGTTAAAAAAAAAGATTTTTTAGTCATTGATGCAAATAATGTTTTAACAAAAAAACAACTTAAAATTTTAAAAAAGAAAAAATTTAATATAGTTTCAATTGGTAGAGGTTAATGAAAAAAGTTCTTATAATCGGTGGAGCAGGCTTTATAGGCTTTCATCTGGCTAAAAAATTATTATTACACTTTAGAGTTGATATGATTGATAATTTTTCAAGATCTATAAAAGATAAAGATCTCAGGGAATTATTAAAAAAAAAGAATTTAAAATTAATTAATTTTGATATATTAAAAGATCAAATTAAATTAGATAAATTGTCAAAAAATTACACCTATATTTTTCATTTAGCTGCAATCGTGGGTGCTAAAAATGTATTAAATGCACCATATAATGTTTTAACAAAAAATATAGAATTACTAAAAAGAGCAATAAATATTGGAAAAAAACAAAATAAATTAAAAAGATTCATTTTTACTTCATCTAGTGAGGTTTACTACGGCACACTAAAAAATTATGGTCTAAAATTTCCCACAAAAGAAAATACCAAGTTGAGTACACTGAATTTATCCGATAAGCGGGGTACATATATGCTATCAAAAATTTATGGTGAAGCTATGTGTAGGTTATCAAATTTACCGTTTACTATTTTAAGACCACATAATTTTTATGGACCAAGAATGGGACAATCACATGTAATTCCAGAATTATTTAAAAAAGTTTATTTTTCTAAAAAAAAATTTGTTTCAGTATTTTCACCAGACCATAGACGAAACTTTTGTTATATAGATGATGGTATAAATTTTATTCTATTGCTAATTAAAAATCAAAAATCTTTAGGAGGAACATTTAATATTGGAAGTAATAAAAAAGATATATCGATTAAGGATTTAACTAAAATTATAATTAAATTGTGTAATAAAAAAATAAAAATTAAAAAAGAAAATGATATGCTTAATTCTCCCAAAAGACGTTTACCAGATGTATCAAAAGCAATTGGTTTAACAAAATATAAATTCCAATATTCTTTAGAAGACGGGTTGAATGAAACATTCCAGTGGTACAAAAAAAATGTTTTTAATAATAATAAAATTTTAAATTCATATAAT
Source organism: uncultured Pelagibacteraceae bacterium (assembly GCA_902589795.1). Lineage (GTDB taxonomy): Bacteria > Pseudomonadota > Alphaproteobacteria > Pelagibacterales > Pelagibacteraceae > AG-414-E02. Next base: position 36,517 of record CACIUJ010000005.1, read on the forward strand.
TAATTTATACTTTTTAAAAATATGCATGAAATAATTATTTTAGGATGTGGTGGGCACGCATCGTCCTGCATAGATGTAATTGAAGCTGAAGGAAAGTTTAAAATTAAAGGCTTAGTAGATCAAAAAAATCAAAAAAAATCAGAATTTATGAATTACCCAATAATAGGAACTGATCAAGAGTTATCCGAGATAAAAAAAAAATGCGACTATGCTTTTATTGCAATTGGTCAAATAAAGAATTCAACAATAAGAGAGGAAAAATTTTTAGAATTACTTTCTTTAGGCTTTAAAATTCCATTTATAATTTCACCTAAAGCTTATGTTTCTACAAGATCAAATATTCAAGATGGTACAATTATTATGCATAACGCAATTGTAAACGCTAATGTTAGAATTGGTAGAAATTGTATTATTAATAGCAGAAGTTTAATCGAGCACGATGTAATAGTTGAAGATAACTGTCATATTTCTACTGGAGCAATTCTTAATGGCGAGGTTAAAGTTAGACAAAATACATTCATTGGAAGTGGCTCAATTTTAAAAGAAAAAGTTAGTGTAGGAAAAAATTCTGTTGTAGGCGCAGGATGCACAGTTTTAAAAGATTTAAAGGATAATTCTTTTTACAAAAATGAAAAATAAGACACTTATTATTGCAGAAGCTGGAATTAACCATAATGGAAATTTATATAAAGCAAAAAAGCTTATAGATGCAGCTAAGTCTTCAGGAGCAGATGTTGTTAAGTTTCAAGCATACAAAACTGATTTGTTGATTGAAAAAAATGCAATACAAAAAAAAAAAGAAAAATATAAAAAAATAAAAAAAACCTTTAAATTTTTAAAAAAATTTGAATTAAGTTTTAATGATTTAAAAGAATTAAAAAAGTATTCAGTTAAGAAAAAAATCACTTTTGCCGCGACTCCATTTGACAAGTTAAGTATTGATGAATTAGCTAAACTAAAAGTTCCTTTTTTTAAAGTTTCTTCAGGAGATATTAATAATTTTCCACTAATAAATCATATCGTAAGAAAAAAAAAACCAATTATAATTTCAACAGGCAGATCTAGCTTGGAAGAAGTGAGAAAAACTGTTTTTTATTTAAAACAAAAAGGCTGTAAAAACTTTGCTTTATTACATTGTGTGAGTATATATCCAGCAAAATTAGAAGATTTAAACTTAAATGCCATTAAATTTTTAAAAAGAAAATTCAAATGCCCAATTGGTTTTTCTGATCATTCAAAGGGAATCGATGCCGCTCTCGGCGCTGTAGTATTGGGAGCAAAGTATATTGAAAAACATTTAACATTAAATACAAAGGATAAAGGACCAGATCATAAAGCATCAATTGAACCATCTGAATTTAAAAAAATGGTAAATGGTATAAGAAATTTAGAAATTGCAGTTGGTAGAGAAAAGAAAAAAGCAACAAAACAGGAAATCAAGGGAAAATTTAGCTCTAGAAGAAGTATATTTGCGAACAAGAACTTATTTAAAAATTCCATAATTAATGAAAAAGATATTATTTGTAAAAGACCAATGATCGGAATAGGTCCAGAAAATTTTGAAAAAATAATAGGTTGTAAAATAAAACAAAATATAAAAAAAGGTCAACAGATAAACTTTAAACATATTAAAAAGACAAATTTATGAAAATTCTTATAACAGGACATGCTGGATTTCTAGGCTCAAAACTAACATCAAATTTTTTAAAAAAAAAACATTCTGTTATTGGTATAGATATCAAAAAAACAAAAATTTTTAACAATTATAAAAATTTTTTACAATATAAAGTAAATTTATCAAATTCTATGAAAGTAAAATATTTATTTAAAAAAATTAAGAAAGTTGATATTGTTATACACACTGCAGCAAAACAACCTGTAAAAAAAGATGATAATTTAGAAAAATATTTAAAAACAAATTTTTATGGTACAAAAAATCTTTTAGAATTTTGCAGAGATATCAATGTTAAAAAAATAATTTATTGCTCGAGTTTTAGTGTGTACGGGTTCGAAAAAAGCCCCATAAAAGAAGATACAAATCCTAATCCAAAAAATACTTATGGTTTAAGCAAGTATTTGTCAGAGAATTTAATTAAAAATTTCTCAAATCAATTTAATATGAAAGTAATAATTTTAAGATTAGATGGAATTTATGGAAATAATCAAAATTTACCTGGTTTTATAAAAACATCTTTTGAGTCTGCATATAAAAATAAAGAAATATTATTGTTTAAAAAAGGAAAACTTAAGAGAAACCAAGTGTACGTTGATGATGTTGTTAAAGCCATTAATCTAGCTTTAAAAAAAATAAATAAATTTAAATGTGAAATCTTTAATATAGGAGGGGATAAACCAATAAGTACATTTAATATTTTAAAAAAAATCATTCAAATTTCAAAATCTAATTCAAAAGTAATTTTATCTAATAAAAGTTTGAATTTTTCACAGGATATTTTTTTAGATACTAATAAGGCAAAAAATTTGCTTAATTTTAAACCAAATGCTATAGAAAATAATTTAAAAAAAATGTTTAAAAATGCTGAATAAAAAGAAAAAAAGATACGAAGTTAGTGGTCCATATTTCAGTTCTCAAGATATAAAATGGATACAAAAAAAAACTAGAAAAGTTTTAGAAGGAAGATTAAGTACCGGTCCATATACTTTAGAATTTGAAAAAAAATTTGCTAAATTTGTTGGAGTAAAATATGCAGTTTTTGTAAATACTTGCACAAGTGCACTAGAAATAGCTGTTAAGTCATTAAACTTAAAGACAGGTGACGAGGTAATTGTTCCATGCGAAACATTTATTGCAACTGGTATGGCTGTAACCTCCCAAGGAGGAAAAGTAATTTTTGCAAATATTAATCCAAAAACTTTTTGTATTGATCTAGAAGAAATAAAAAAGAGAATTACTAAAAAAACAAAAGCTGTAATGGTTGTACATTTTGGTGGCTATATGCCTCACGACATTATAGATATAAAAAATTATTGTAGAAAAAAAAATATAACAATTATTGAGGATTCAGCTCACGCGCTAGGATCCAAAGTTGGTAAAGCGATGGCCGGATCTATTGGAGACGCAGGTTGTTTTTCTTTTTTTTCAACAAAAACTATTTCGACCGGTGAAGGCGGAATGCTTACCACAAATAATAAAAAAATATTTAAGTTAGCCCTATCATTAAGAGAGAGGGGAAGGGATTGGGATAAGAGAGGAGAACTTTATACTAGGGGCTGGAGGAGTTGTAGAGTACCAGAAATTTGTGCAGTAATGGGTTTAAATCAATTTTCAAATATTAAAAAAATTATTTCTCATCGTGGACGTATATGTAAAATATATAATGAGGAATTAAAAAAAACAAATTTATTTTCCACACTTCCAATTGCTAAAAAATCTAAATTGTCTATATGGAAACATATTACATTAACAAATCACTCTAAATTAAATAGATTAAAAATTGCAAAAACATTAAAAGAAAAATATGGAATAATAATTAACTGGGCTTATGATCCACCTCTTCATCTACAGCCAGTTTATAAAAAAAATAATTTGTTGAAAAAAAATTTCCTTAAGCGATCAGAAGGTTTAATGAAAAAACATTTTCATTTACCGCTCCACATGCAAATCTCTGAAAAAGATGCAAAATATATAGTAGAAAAACTTATATTAGAAGCTAAGAGAATTATTGGAATTTAATAGTTCTAAATTTATGTCTAGTATTGTTATCCATCAACCAGAATACTTTCCTTGGATTAACCTTTTTTTTAAAATGTTAAAGTGTGATAAATTTATTTTTTTAGATAATGTGCAATATTTAAGAAGAGGTTTTCAAAATAGAAATATAATAGGTAATAATGGAAGATCTTTCTATATTACAGTTCCAATAAAATATGCACCAAGAGAAACGTTGATAAGAGAAATTGAGATAGATAATTCAAAAAAATGGATAGACGAACATATAAAAAATTTACATAATTGTTACAAAAAAACAAAATTTTTTAAAAGCATTATTATTCTTTTAGAAAATGAGTATGCAAAAAGTTATAAATATTTAAACGAATTAAACCAGGGTTTGATTAAAATGTTAGCTAATAACATGGAAATAAAATGTAAATTTTTCTCTTCTTCAGATCTCGATGTTAGCGGTGCTAAATCTGATTTAATATTTAATATCTGTGAAAAAATAGGGGCCCGTAAATATATAACAGGTACTGAGTCTGCTAATTATTTAGATGAAGAAAAGTTTAAAAAAAATGAAATAAAAATAATGTATTTAAAAAAAAAAGAAATAATTTATCAACAAAAAAATAGTGAAAAAAATTTCATCAAAGACTTATCTGTGCTTGATTTTTTATTTAATCTAGGATTTGAGGGATTTAGAAAAATCAAAATTTAAATTATGAGAAAAAGAAAAATCCTTTTCATTACAGGTTGTAGATCTGACTTTTATATACAAAAACCAATAATTGATGCTGCAAAAAATTCTCCATTTTTAAAAACTTTATTAGTGGTTACGGGAGCACATTTATTAAAAAAATTTGGAAAATCGTTGAATGATATAAAAAAAGAAAAATATAACATAATAGCTAAAATAAAAAATCTTAAAATTTCTGATAATCGATTTTCAAGACTTAATGGTGCTTCAGTACAGCTAAGTAAACTTGTAAAAGTAGTAAAAAAATTTAAACCAGATTTTATTCTAGCACCATTTGATCGCGAAGAATCTATCACAACCGCAGTTGTGGGTGCTTATATGAATATTCCCGTTGCTCATTTAGGCGCAGGTGATCGAACGAGAGTAAATGTAGATGGTGTTATAAGACATAGTGTTACTAAACTCTCAAATATTTTTTTCTGTTTCACTCCTGAAAATGCAAAAAGAGTTATTAAAATGGGCGAAGAAAAATGGAGAGTTTTTAACGTTGGCCACACGGCAGTTGAGAGATATAAAAATAGTAAATTAATATCTAACTCAATTTTATCAAAATATTTTAATCTAGATGTAACGAAAGAACCTTTAATAGTTTTTATACAACATCCAGTAAGCAATTGGTTGGAACAAACTAAAAAACATATAAATATCTCACTATCAGCGATTGATGAACTAAATCTACCGACTATAATAATAAGATCTAATTCTGATCCAGGCACCGAAACGATAAAGGCAGCATATCAAAAATATAAGTTTCATAATAAAAAGGTACGATACTTTGAAAATATACCTGAAAATTTATTTGTTAATATTTTAAAAAAAGCTTCAGTTTTAACTGGAAATTCAAGCATGGGAGTTTTGGAGGCTCCTTACTTAAAACTTCCAGTAGTAAATATTGGGCTTAGACAAAAAGATAGGCAAAATGCAGGTAATATTATATTTGTTCCTCACAATAAAAATAAAATTATAAATGCTATAAAAAAAAGTATTCATAATAAGAAATATTTGAAAAAAATAAAAAAAATTAAAAATCCTTATGGAAAAAGTGGTGCATCAAAAAGAATTATAAAAATTCTTAAGAGCATGAAAATAGATCAAAAATTAATAAATAAAAAAATAACTTACTAGACATTATGCAAGGTATTTACCTAACAAACAATATAAATGAAAATCCAAAATATCAAATTTTGGAAGATCAGTTGAAAAAATTTCCAAAAATTGTAGTTGGAAAGTATTTATTAAATTTTTTTTTCACAGAAAAAAGAGAGTCCTTTTTCAAGGAAGGTAATAATTTTATTTTTAATCTAGGAGTGTTTATATATAAAAATAATTTTAATAAAAAAGCTCTTAGTCTTTTTATGCAGGATTTAGCTTCAGGTATAAAGTTAAAAGATTTATTACTATCAAAAAATACAAGAGGGCAATTTATCTTAGTTTTATATTATCAAAATCGTCTTCAAATTATTACTGATAGACTAGGATATTTCCCTCTTTATTATTTTCAAAAAGGAGATAAATGGTCTTTTTCTAATTCAATGCTAACTTTAGCAAAAAATAATAAAGTTACATTAAACTATATAGGTATTGCACAATATTTATCTGAGAATTACAGACATATTACATATGCTTGCTGTGATCAAAATATTTTTAATGAAATAAATTATTTAAAAGCAGGAACTATTTATTTTCTATTAGAAGATAAAGTAATTGAAGAAAAATATTTTGATATTAAAAATCAAATTAGTATTGGAAGATACACTTCTACAAATCAAATTGTTGCAGATGTTGAAAATACACTTACTGAAAATTTATCATTTTTAAAAAATATTTCTGGAAAAATACATTGTGATATAACAGGCGGGATCGATACCAGAGTTATTATAGGCATTTTAAGCAAAATGAATATTAATTTTGAAGTAGGAGTCCAAGCTATAGAAGAGTATAAGGATTTTTCAAACCAGGGAAAATTTAGCGAAATATCAATTGTAAATGAAATAATAAAATACAAAAAATTAAATTTTGAATTATTTAGTGAAGAAAAATATTCTAAAAACTCAAAATTTATTGAAGACCTAACATTTTTGTATAGTCACAAACAGACATATAATAGAAGAACGGGGTACTTTTTAGATGTGAGAAATAAAAATGCAGATATCATGATCTCAGGGCTTAGTGGAACAGAACTATTCAGATTATCTTATTATAAATATTTTAAAAAAAATAAAGATTTAAAATTAAATTCCTTTTTAGAGAAGCATGACGAACTTGTTGATTTAATGCATGATAAATTAATGCACAAAAAAACATATTATGATCATTTGATAAATTTTTATCAGGAAAATTTAAATGGTTTGAAATATAAAAAAGCAAGAGATTTATCTTCTTACATAGATTATTTCGCTTTTTATAGAACTCATTTTTGTAGATATCTAAGCTTAGCTAACAGCTTTGTTCCTTTTTATACACCATACGGAGACTATTCTTTTGCAAGTCTTATGTATCAAGTTGCTTACGATGCTAAAGCAAAATTTAAAATACAAAGATTTTTATTATCAAGATTAGATCCTAGGCTTGCATCATTTTACTCAACAAGAGGCTTTCCTTTAGCTAAAGTTGATTTTTTTAATTTTTATAAATTTTTCAGAATGATAAAGAAAGATATACCACAACAGTATTTTAGCATAAATCAGAAATTCAACACTTACGTTTATAAGAATTTAATTAAATTTTTCTTTAAAAATAAAAACACTTACTATTCTTTCTATAAAAATAAATTTAATTCAACAAAAGCAACAAAGAAAAATTTGTGGAATATTCCTAATGATATTAACGTAATAAAGGATTTAGATGAATTATTAAAAAAAGACTTACCAGTATTCGAGATAATAGATAAAAAAAAATTAGCAAATTATACAAGAAAAGATTGTAATTATAATACAATTAGTAGAGTCGTTAATCTAAATCGTATATTAGATTACGTAAATTATTAAGAAAATGAAAAAAATACTTGTAATCGCACCTCACCCCGATGATGAAACAATTGGATGTGGCGGAACAATTCTTAGGCATATAAAAGCCGGGGATAAGGTTTCATGCGTTTTTGTGACTAAATTAAAAAAAAACAATAAATGGTCTGAAAAAATTGTTAAAAAAAAAGAAAAAGAAATTGATAAAATAAAAAAAATTTATAAATTTACTTTTTTTAAGAGATTAGATTTTTTACCAACAGAGCTAGATAAAGTGCCATTAAAAAAGCTTGTTACTGAATTCAGTGAGTTATTTTCGCTAATTAAGCCAGAAGTCATTTACATTCCTTATATTAATGATGTTCATACCGATCATAAAATTGTATCAAAAGCTGCAACCAGCGCAGCTAAATGGTTTCGTTCAAGCTCTATAAAACAAGTCAATATGTATGAAACATTGTCTGAAACAAACTTCAATTTTATAGAAAAAAAAGTTTTTCAACCAAATCTTTTTATAGATATTTCCAAATTTTTGGAAAAAAAGATTAAAATTTGCAATTGCTATAAAACAGAATTTGGCAAACATCCTTTTCCACGTAGCAAAGAATCAATTAAAGCATTAGCTATATTAAGAGGATCACAGAGTGGTTATAAAGCAGCAGAATCTTTTAAGGTAGTTTTTAAAAAATAAAATATTAAGTAGTTAAATCAATCTAATAAAATGATTAAAAATAAAAAGATAATTTGTTTAATTGTAGCGAAAAAAAAATCAACTGGTTTAAAAAATAAAAATATTTTGCGTTTAGCTGGCAAGCCACTGATACATTGGACATTTCGAGCAGCAAAAAAGTCTAAATTTATTGATCAGGTTATTTTATCAACAGATTCAAAGTTTATAATTAAAATTGCAAAAAAAGAAAAAATTCTTGTTCCTTTTATTAGACCCAGAAAACTTGCTCAAGTAAATTCTTCAATTTATGATGTAATATCACATGCAAAAAAAAATTATTCATCATTTAAAAAATACGATTATTTAATTTTGCTTCAGCCAACTACTCCATTTAGATCATCACACCATTTAGACTCCGCCCTTAAAAAGTTTGTTAGGTTAAGAACAAAAAACCAAACTACATTAGTCTCAGTTACCAAAATTGTAAAAAAAGCACACTGGCTATTAAAAAAAATTAATAAAGATTATATAAAACTATTAAATAATAAAATAACCAAATATGTAAATCGTCAAGATGTTGAAGATTTATATCTACCAAATGGAGCAATATATATTTGCAAAATAAAAACTTTTAAAAATAATTTTTACACAAAAAAAATAGCATTTTTTTTGATGGATGAAGATTCGTCAATTGATATAGATAGTAAAAAAGATTTTGACTTAGCTAAAACAAAAGCAAAAAAATTATTAAAATAAATTATGAAACAAAATAAATTAATTCAAAAAAAAAATGTTATTAAACAATATAACCTACCAAAGGAAGTAGTTTTTTGTAAAAAATGTGTAGTATCTAATCAAAGACCAAGAATTACTTTTGATGAAAATGGCATTTGTTCTGCATGTAATTATGCAGTTTATAAAAAAAATAAAATTGATTGGAAATCCAGAGAGAAAGAACTGGAAAAATTATGTGACAGATTTAGAAGCAAGGATGATAGCTATGATGTTGTCGTGCCTTGTAGCGGTGGTAAAGATGGAAGTTTTGTATGCCACCAACTAAAACATAAATATAAAATGACACCACTTGCAGTTACTTGGTCTCCACTTAGATATACCCCTGCTGGTAGACAGAACCTTGATTCATTCATTGAGACTGGTTTTAACCATATATTAGGTACCCCAGATAGAATTATAACAAGAAAACTAACAAAGCTATGTTTTAATATTTTAGGAGATCCATTTCAGCCTTTTATATATGGACAAAATAATTTTCCGTTAAAAGTTGCAGTTCAAAATAAGATAAGCTTAATTATGTATGGAGAAAACGGTGAGGCGGAATACGGCGGGGATTGGAAAGGAGCTTTTTCACCTACTAGAGATTTTAGTGACTACAATAGGGTATTTTTTACAGAGTTTCCAGTAGAGCGATGGTTAGAATATGGAATTTCAAAAAAGGATTTATCCCCTTTTATGCCACCTAGTTTAGATGAAATAAAAAAAAATAAAATCGAAAGACATTATTTTGGTTACTATAAGTATTGGGATCCCCAAGAAAATTTTTATTATAGTGTTAAAAATACTGGTTTAAAAACGAATCCTGGAAGATCTGAGGGAACTTATTCAAAGTATGCCAGTTTAGACGATAGATTTGATGGTTATCATTATTATTTAGCCTATATTAAGTTTGGTATTGGTCGCTGTACATCTGATGCAGCACACGAAATTAGGGATGGAAAAATTTCAAGAGAAGAAGGTATTGCATTAGTTAAAAAATATGATGGAGAATTTCCAAAAAAATATTTTAATGAATTCTTGGAGTATTGTGACATTGATAAAGAAACTTTCAATAATATCATTGATAGTTGGCGCTCAGATCATCTTTGGTACAAAAATAATGAAAATGAGTGGAAGTTAAAAAATATAATTGAGTAAAATAGTTATATAAAATTCAAATGGTTCGTTTAATCCCAAGACTAGATATCAAAGGTCCAAATTTAATAAAGAGCATTCAACTTGAAGGCCTAAGAATTATTGGCGATCCAAATTTTTATGCTAAAAAATATTATAATCAGGGCGCTGATGAACTTTTGTACATGGACTGTGTTGCAAGCTTATACGGAAGAAATAGTCTGAAAAAATTAATTACAAAATCCACAGAAAATGTATTTATACCTATTACTGTTGGCGGAGGAATAAGATCAATTGAAAGTGTTAATGAAATACTTAGAAGTGGAGCAGATAAAGTAGCAGTTAATACAGCAGCAGTAAAAAATCCAAAACTTATATCAAGCTTGGTAAATAAATTTGGTTCATCAACTATCGTTATATCAATTGAAGCCAAAGAAATTTCAGAAAATAAATGGGAAGTTTATATTGAAAATGGTCGTGAAAAAACTGGATTAAATGTTATTGACTGGGCTAAAAAATGTGTAGATTTAGGAGCGGGTGAAATATTATTAACATCAATTGATAGAGAAGGAACTAGAGAGGGTTTTAACATAAACTTAATAAAATCAGTTACCGAGGTAGTTAATATACCCGTTATTGCAAGTGGCGGAATGAACAAAGCCGAAGATATTGTTGATGCTGTTTTTAAAGGAAATGCCAGCGCAATATCAATGGCTGATATTCTGCACTATAATAGAGCAACAATAAAAGATATAAGTAAAGCAGCCTCTAATAATAAAATTGAAATTCGAAAATTTGTTTAATAAAAAATCATATGGACTTTATTATAAAAAATGTTAGGATCTTGAAATCATATGTCGCTTCTTAAAGGAAATTATAAACTTAAAAAAAACGTAATTAAGAATAAACCTACAACGGAAGAAGAGTTAGAGATTTTATTGGAAAAAAAGGCTCATAAAAAACTAGGCGGAAGTATGGTTTATGTTTCTAAAAGAAAAGTTAATTGGGATCTTAAGCCAAAATAATAAAAATTAAAATCAATCTAAAGATTAATTCAACATCCTTCAGTTAAAAAGTAAATTTTTTTAAAAAATATTTCAATTATATTAAAATGAAAAAATCAAAAGAATTTGTCGATATT
>CACIUJ010000006.1 GCA_902589795.1 uncultured Pelagibacteraceae bacterium
TGATGTTCAGTCTGATACTATAGCTCAGGGATTTGGTTCGTTAGGTCTTATGACAAGCGTTTTAATGTCACCGGATGGCAAAACCATAGAATCTGAAGCTGCACATGGAACAGTAACTAGACATTATAGATTACATCAGGAAGGTAAAGAAACTTCAACAAACCCCATAGCTTCAATTTTTGCATGGGCTCGAGGTTTATATCATAGAGCTAAACTAGACAGTAATGAGGAATTAAAAAAGTTTGTAAAAACTCTAGAGAAAATTTGTATAGAGGCTGTTGAAAAAGGACATATGACAAAGGATTTAGCTTTATTGGTCAGCAAAAAACAAAAATTTTTAACTACAAATGAATTTTTAGAAGTAATAAATTCTGATTTAAAAAAAAATCTTAATTAATTTTTTTACTTAATGTTTTAAAGGCTTCTTCAATTTTATCTTTATTTACACCACCCGCTTGTGCAAAATCCTTTCTACCTCCGCCGCCTTTTCCACCAAGAACTTTAGAAGCAATTTTAACAAGTGATACTGCGTCATATTTTTTTGTTAATTCACTAGTTACACCGACAGCAACACCAACTTTGCCTTCATATGTTGAAAAACCAACTACAATACCTTCTTGGATTTCTTTTTTGCTTTGATCTACAATATTTCTTAGTTCTTTTGGTGGTAAATCAATTAAAACTTGGTGTCTTAAAGTAAAAGAACTTATCTTTTTATCTTTGACAATATTCTTGTTTTTGTCTTTAACTATATTTTGAATTTTAATTTTATCTAATTGTTTATTTAAATTCTTAATATTTTCAGATAATTCTGCATTGTCTTTATAATCAGGTCTAACTTTATATTTCATTAATTCATTTTTAATCGAATCTAATTGATCTTTTAAGTTTTTTTCCTTTATAGATTTATCCTTTTTTAAAGATTCTTCATATTCATCTAATTGCTTTTCTCTTAAAGCTTCAACTCTTCTAACGCCTGCGGCTATTGAAGACTGGTTGATAATTTTGAACCTTCCTATGTCTTTTGTGTTTTTGACATGAGTCCCTCCACATAATTCAGTTGAAAAATAACTACCATTCTCTTTACCCATAGACAAAACTCTAACTTCTTCCCCGTACTTTTCACCAAACATAGCTAAAGCACCTTTGGCCACAGCTTCTTTGGGTGTCATGATTCTAGTCTTAACATCAGCCGCTGTATTCACCATTTCATTCACATATTTTTCAATTTTTTGAATTTCTTTTTTTTCAATTGGTTTATTGTGACTAAAATCAAATCTAAGCTTTTCAGAACTAACTAAAGATCCTTTTTGAGTAACATGTTTTCCAAGTATTCTTCTTAAAGCTTCATGAAGCAGGTGTGTGGCAGAATGATATGCTCTAGTATCATTTCTTCTCTGGACATTAATTTCTAGGTTTACAGTTTGATTAACTTTTAACAATCCCTTTTCAACCTTTCCATAATGAACATGGAGATCGTCCATTTTTTTTTGGGTATCATTAACAAGAACTTTACAATTGTTAGAATAAATTATCCCTTGATCTCCAATCTGCCCTCCTGATTCAGCATAAAATGGTGTTTGATTTGTTATTATTTCAACTTCATCTCCGGCCTTTGCTTCGTTCACAAAATCTTTACCTTTTGAGATTTTTAAAATTACTCCCTCGAGTTTATCAAATTCATAACCCAAAAATTCTGTAGGATTAATCTTCTCCCTAATCTTAAACCATTTCTCTTCTATTGCTTTGTCGCCAGATCCTTTCCAATGAGCTCGTGCTAACTTTTTGCTTTTTTCCATTTCTTTTTCAAAACCTTCATTGTCAACTTTAATATTTTTATTTTTTAAAATATCCGCGGTAAGATCTAGTGGAAATCCATAAGTATCATATAACTTAAATGCAACTTCGCCAGGAAAAGAATTATTTTTTACTTTATTTAAATTCTCATTTAAAATTTCTATTCCTCTATTAAGTAATGAGGAAAATTTTTCCTCTTCAGTTTTTAAAGTTTCTGTAATCAAAGGTTCTGCTCTCTTTAATTCTGGATAGGAATCTGACATTTCTTTAATTAAAGTAGGTATCATCTTATAAAAAATTGGCTCTTTACTTCCTAATGTATGTGAGTGTCTCATCCCTCTTCTCATTATTCTTCTTAATACATAACCCCTGCCTTCATTTGAGGGTAAAACCCCTTCGGCAATTAAAAATGAGCTAGCTCTTAGATGATCTGCTATGACTCTATGGCTTGATATATTTTCTTTACTTATTTTAGTTTTGGTCAAGTTTGATGATGCTTCAATTAAATTTTTAAAATGATCGGTTTCATAATTATCATGTGTCCCTTGTAGTAAGGCTGAGATTCTTTCTAAACCCATTCCCGTGTCTACTGAAGGTTTAGGTAAACTAATTCTTTTGTCTTTAGAAACCTGCTCGAACTGCATAAATACGAGATTCCATATTTCTATAAATCGATCTCCATCCTGATCTTTGCTTCCAGGAGGACCTCCTTTTAGATGTTTTCCATGATCATAAAATATTTCTGAGCATGGTCCACAAGGACCTATATCACCCATTGACCAAAAGTTATCGTTGGTGGATATTTTATAAATTCTACTTTCCGGTAAACCTGCAATTTTTTTCCATAAGTCAAAGGCTTCTTTATCCTCTGAGTATACACTTACGCTAAGTTTCTCTTTTGGTATTTTAAATTCCTTAGTTATTAAATTCCAAGCTAGCTCAATAGCAACATCTTTAAAATAATCGCCAAATGAGAAATTTCCTAACATTTCAAAAAATGTGTGATGTCGAGGAGTATAACCAACATTCTCAAGATCGTTATGTTTACCTCCAGCTCTAACACATTTCTGAGATGTGACAGCTCTGCTATAATCTCTTTTTTCGAGTCCTGTAAAAACATTTTTAAATTGAACCATTCCAGAATTTGTGAACATTAAAGTTGGATCATTGCTTGGTACTAAATTGCTGGAATCAACAACTTTGTGTTTTTTATTTGAAAAATAATTTAAAAAAGATTTTCTTACACTTTTTAATGTTTTGGACATTAATCTTATTAAATACAGTTTTTTACTACTATGTCTAGACGGGAAGAAAGGCGCCTATTTTAGCGCCTTTCTTAAGAGAGCTTTGAGATGAATTGTTTAATCTTTTTTAGGAGTATCTGCTTTTTCTTGTGCTGGATTTCCTTCAATTTTCTTTGAAATTAGCCCAGCTTTGGTTCTTATTGCCATTTCTATTTCTGCAGCTACTTTTGGATTTTTTTCAAGGAAAATTTTTGCATTTTCTCTTCCTTGTCCAATTTTTTCACCTTTGTAGGCATACCAAGCACCTGATTTTTCAACTATATCTGCTTTGCTGCCTAAATCTATTAGTTCTCCAGATTTGCTGATTCCTTTTCCATACATTAGGTCAAATTCTATAACCTTAAATGGAGGGGAAACTTTATTTTTAACTACTTTAACTCTTGTAGAATTGCCTATAATTTGTTCTTTTTCTTTTATAGCTCCTATTCTTCTAATATCCATTCTTACAGATGAGTAAAATTTTAGAGCATTACCTCCAGATGTCGTTTCTGGATTGCCAAACATAATACCGATCTTCATCCTTATTTGATTGATAAAAATTACCATCGTATTAGTTTTTGCAATTGAGCTTGTTAATTTTCTAAGAGCCTGGCTCATTAATCGTGATTGTAACCCTACGTGATGATCTCCCATTTCCCCTTCTAGCTCTGCTCTTGGAGTTAAGGCTGCAACAGAATCAATTACCAAAACAGAAATTGAGCCTGATTTTATTAATGTATCAGCTATTTCCAATGCTTGTTCACCTGTGTCTGGTTGTGATATCAAAAGTTCTTCTGTTTTTACCCCCAATTTTTTTGCATAAACAGGGTCCAAGGCATGTTCTGCATCGACAAATCCACAAATTCCACCAACCTTTTGTGCCTCCGCAACCACTTGTAAGGCTAAGGTCGTTTTTCCAGAAGATTCTGGTCCATAAATTTCTATAATTCTTCCTTTAGGAAGCCCACCTATCCCAAGAGCTAAATCTAAACTTAAAGATCCTGTTGATATAGACTCAATGTTTAAAGCTGCTTTTTGACCTAGCTTCATTACTGAGCCTTTTCCAAAATTTTCATCTATTTGGCTAATAGCTGCGTCTAAAGCTTTGCTTTTCTCTTTTGCTTCTGTTTCTTGATTTTTACCTGTTTTTACTACTTTTAAGTTATTTTTAGTCATAATTTTCCTTTTTTTAGAACGAATTTAGTTAACGAATCATACATTTCAATGTACACATTTTGTTCTTTTTATCAATAGTTAATAATAACATTTAAAATCAATGCTTTTTTAACAATTATTAAAAATTTTAACCTTTAAGATTTAACTGTTTCGCGGTGAGTCGACCTATTGCTGATAAAAGATTAAATTTGGATATAAGAAAATTTCTTTCCGAACTAGCTAAATTTATTCTTGAATTTAATAATATCGTACGAGATTGAATTACCTCCAAAGTGGTTCTACTTGTTCCTGATTCATATTCAAGGGTAATTCCTTCATTAGCAATTTCAGCTGCTTTTACTTGAGATCTTATTGAGTCTAATACACTTTGTGAAGATTGGTAATTTGACCATGCGTTAGCTACATTAGTTTCAATTTTTTTCTTACTATCTTCAAGCAACAATTCTTTTTGATTTTTAATTTCTTGAGCTTTTCTTAAGCTAAATAGGTTGCTGCCTCCAGCAAATAATGGCCAACTTGCCGTAGCTTTAAATGTTTGTTGAGTTCTCTCCTGTATGCCTGAACTAAAATCGTCCTGTTCAGCAACTTCGTAGGATAGCGTTGCTGATGGAGATAAATCTGATCCAGAAATAATAACATCCATTTTTGCTTGCTCATATTCTAATATTGCAATTTGCAAATCTGGATTTTCAGATTTTGATATATTAGAAGCTGCAGCTAAACTTTCAGGTAAATTTAAATTAATACCATTTGATTCCATCGTATTTTGTGTAGGTTTTTTTCCAATAACTTTTTCAAAATTCATTTCAGTGGTAACTAAATCATTTTTCGCTGAAATTAATTGTGCTTTAGCGCCTGCCAAAGAGGATTCTGATTGAGCCAGATCTGTTAAACTAATTTCTCCTTTTTCAAGCCTATTCTGGTCCGTTTCAACTTGTCTTTCCAAAAGATCTATATTCATTAAATTAATGTTAACTTTTTTTCTATTAAGCAAAAGTTCTGTATATGTTTTTGCTGCTTCCAATAGAATTTCTTGTTCTGTTTTTTTCAACTTTAATTCTCCTAAACTTTGGCCATGTTTTTTTTTTATGAAATTCGCAACACCACTTCCTCCTTGAAAAATCTTTTGTTCTATTTTGATTGATTGTTCTGAAGGTTTGAAATTTGAATCGCTTCCTTTGGTTTTGGTATTATCTTGATCACTAACATAACCCGAAATAGTTACGCTGGGCAAAAACTCGCTAACAGATTCTCTTTTCTCTTCTATAGCTGCTCTCATGTTTGCTCTTTCAGCATTTAATTTTGGATTGTTTAAAAAAGCAGAATTTAAAGATTCGAATAGCGTGTCAGCTTTTAATTCAAAGGGAATAAAAGCTAGCATTGATAAAAAAATAAAATTAAATAAAAATTTCATCTATTTACTTCCTAAATAATATGTTTTTAGTTTCGTGATTTTTTTTTAATAACATAACCACTGATGCAGATTTACTTAAATCTTTAATCATTTGCAAAGTAATTCTTTGATAAAACATTATGAAACGTTTTATTTCTTGAAAATTCATAATTTTTTTATTTGGGCGTGACTCTTTTTTTAGTTTTTTCTCTTGGAGAAGTCTCCATTTAAATACCATTTTAAAATTTGGAATTTTGATAAAAATAAAATGATCTATTTTTTCAAAAAAACTTTTATAATCTTTTCTAAGTCTCTCGTTTACATATTTTCTCCATATTAATTTTTTATCTTCATTTTTTTCAAGATTATTAACTGCTTTTTTTATTAAAGAATTTGATTGAGATTTGGCTCCGACACACCAACCTTCTAGTATAACAATCTCAGGTTTTTTATTTATTGTATACCAGTATTTTTTTTTTAAACGATCGTCGATTGATTTGTCAAATTTTGGCAGCTTAAATTTTTTTAATTTTTTTTTTTTTATATTATAAAAAAATTCTTTAAGCAGATTTATATCATGAGTTCCTGGCACACCTCTTGTTTTAAAAAGTGGGTGAATTTTCTTCGACATTGTATTACGATCTTTTGAGGTTTTGTAAAAATCATCAATAGAACTGATCTGAGTTTTTCTTTTAAAAAATTTTTTTAAAATAATCTTTAAAATTCCTGCTACAGTTGTTTTTCCCGACCCTTGTCCACCTGATAAACCTAAAAATAATGTTTCGCCTTTTTCTTTATATTTTTTTTCTATCCAAAATGTCATTGGGATATAAATATTTTTTAAAATTTTCATTTTACTTCTTTTAGATTTTGATAAAATTTTTTCTTTTCTTAAAAATTTTAAATAATCTTTTTTTACTTTTAAAAGACAATCCTTCGATTCTTTCATTGCTTTTTATCAAGAGGATGGTTGGCGCCATCACTTATTATAACATTTTTTAACTCAAATGGATTTATGCCTTCAACGCACGCAACGTTTATCATATAAACTTTATCATGATTACTTCTTGGATTTGTATGTGTATAAATTCCACACTTTGAACAAAAATAATGTTCAGCTACTTTTGTGTGATATTGATAAAGAGTTAGTAAATCTTTTCCTTTAACAAGTTTAAAATTATCTGGGTTAACTGGCGTCATGATATAGCCTTTCCTTTTACAAATTGAGCAATTACATCTAACAAGTTTTTCAAATCCACTTTCTGCTAATTTTATTTCGGCCTCTACTCCACCACAGTGACAGGTCAATTTTTTCATTTTTTTAATTTAAATTTTTTAACACCATTTTTATATACTGCTAATAGTTATCCACATATTAACTAAGTTTGATTTTAATGTTCATGGTTTGATTCGGTTTGGATTCTTTTTTGGACTCAAAATACAACTTATTGGATACTTTTCCACAGCTTGTCATAAATGCTTTTATAATGTAATCTAGAACAAAATAAGAACATTATGAAATTATTATTACCATTTCATCTGTATAAAGTTGGGGCTGGCTTTCCGTCTCCTGCAACAGATTACGTGGAAGATGATATTGATCTTAATACTCATTTAATAAAAAACATACCATCCACATTTCTTATTAGAGTGCAGGGAAAATCTATGAGCAAAGTTGGAATTCATAATGATGATCTTTTGGTGGTGGACAGAAGTTTAGATCCAAAAAATTTTTCTACTGTAATTGCTAATGTTAATGAAGAACTGGTTGTAAAAACTTTTATAAAAGAAAATAATCAATCTTTTCTAACTTCTGGATCAAAAGAAATTAAAGATAAAATTAATTTAACCGAAAATCCTGAAATTGTTATTTGGGGTGTTGTAACTTACACTATCCATGCTCTACAATAATAGTAAAATAGCACTAGTTGATTGCAACTCTTTTTATGTTTCCTGTGAAAAATTATTTAATCCATCAATAAATAAAAAACCAGTTGTGGTTCTTTCAAGCAATGATGGTTGTGTAATTTCCAGATCGACAGAAGCAAAAAATCTGGGAATAAAAATGGGAGAACCTTATTTTAAAGTAAAAAAAATAGTAAAAGAAAATGATGTAAAGATTTTTTCAACAAACTTTTCGTTATATGGAGATATATCGAGAAGAGTTATGAAAACTTTAAAACAATTTTCTCCAAAAATGGAAATTTATTCTATTGATGAAGCTTTTTTAGATTTATCTTCAATAAAAAACGAAGATCTATTAGAACACAGTTATAAAATTAAAAAAACTGTTCTAAAATGGACGGGTATACCAACAAGCATTGGGATTGGAACAACAAAAACTTTGAGCAAAGCAGCAAATTACATTGCTAAAAAAGAAAAATCAGGAGTTATAGATCTAGTAAATTCAAAAGAAATAGATAAATTTCTTTCAAAAATTAAAATAAACGATGTTTGGGGTGTTGGAAAACAACTAACAAAATTCTATATTAAAAATGGAATAAATACAGCCTACGATCTTAAAAAAATACACAATAATTGGATAAAAAAAAATACAAATGTTTTTGGATCACGTACAGCAATGGAATTAAGAGGATTTCCCTGTGTTTCTTTGGAACCTTATGAAGAAAAAAGAAAAAATTGTTGTGTATCAAGATCCTTTGGAAAAAAAGTCACAAGGCTGGAAGATCTTAGTGAAGCTATAACAACACATTGTTTAAACGCAGCCGAAAAAATAAGATTGGATAACCAAACAGCAAAAAAAATAACTGTTTTTATAAGAACAAGTCCTTTTCAAATAAAAAAAAATTACTACGGAAATTCAAAAGATATTGATCTACCAATAAGAACGAACGACAGCATTGTACTAATCAAACAAGCTTTGGCTGTTCTAAAAAATATTTATAAAAAAGGATATCAATACCAAAAAGCAGGTATAGTTCTCTCGGGTTTGAAAGATTTTGATATTTATAACGAAAATCTATTTTCAACAATTAATAATGATAAAAAAAGAATAAAATTAATGCAGGCAATAGACTGTGCAAATATTAAATATGGTCGTAATACTCTAAGTATAGCGCAAGCAAGATTAAAAAAAAAATGGAATATTAAAAGACAATATAGTTCCAAAATTGATACTGCCTCTTTTGAATTATTACCTACTGTCAGAGTTTTATAAAATATCTACACTACCTATATTATCCAAAGATTTTTTAAGACCACTAATGTTTGAACGCATTGATACTTTTAAAATGGTAAATAAAAATATTATTAAAAACAAAATAGGAATAAAATTAAGTAAAGAAATATTATTAAAAATTAAAAAAAGATAAATTAATAAATATAAAATTGAACGAATAATAACTATATTTCTAAATACAGAAATGATTGTTAAAGAATGAAAAACAAGCCCTAAAATATTCATTTTTGAAGGCAAGACATATCTAACGCCTCTTATGGAAGGTATAAAAGTTCTATCATTGATAGTTTTTATTATTGAGCTTGAATAGGAATTCCATAAATATGGTTTTTCAATTAACTGTTTGGCATGCTCTTTTGGCAAACATGAAAAGTTTCCAAACTTTATCAATTTCCCAGTAAATACAAGTGTTATAAGCTTGTGAATTTCATATAAAATTTTAAAAACTATACCCTCGGATCTTCTAAATCTGTTTCCTGTTATAGTAATATTAGGATTTTCTATAGTTTTTTTGTAAAAACTATTAAGCTCCTCGGGTCTATCCTCACCATCAGCATCCATCACAATTACATAATCAAAATCTTCATTTTCACAAATATATTTTAAGCCGCTAGCAATACACCTTTGGTGCACCCTATTTTCTTTCATATTTAAAACCTTGATTGATTTAATGTTATTAAAATTATTATCTAAACCAAATCTTTTTTCCGTAGAAGCATCATTAACAATAATAATGGAAACTTCTGCTTCCCATTTATTTATTTCAAAATCAATCTTATTTAATAATTGTGAAACCGATTTCCAATCATTAAATAGAGGTATTAAAATTTTAAATTTTTTCACCTTTTTACTCCTATCATACATATACCTTCTTTTTTTACTTCAAAGAAAGTACCTTTGCATATTTCTGAAAGAATATTTACGTCACCAATCAAGACAAAGCCATCTTTATCACTTTTAAATTTTATAATTTTTTTAGAATCTAATATATTATCCCACTTAGGTTTAGATTTAAGATTATAATATAAATTTCCACCTTGCCACATAGAACCTCCGACTAATCCTATTTGATTAGTAAAATTCTTTTTCCATTCTTCCTCTACTGTTTTCGCTATAATTTTTCCAGGATAGTCAGTTCTCTTGTCAGTTTGAGTAATTGAAATGTAAAAATAAGTAATTGGAGAAAGAAGAAAAAAAATTACAAAAATTGTGAAAAAATATTTCAACTTACTTATTGTATTTTTAGTTTTAAAAATATAAACAATCAAAACACCACTAAATAAATAAAATGGTGTCATCCACATAGTTCTTATTTTTACACCCAAAATTAACGAAGTTAGAAACATAAGAAATATTGGAATTAAATTTATTGTAAGTAAAAATAATAATTTTTTATCTTTTAAATTAAAATTAAATTTATACTTTGATATAGCAAATAAAAATATTAATAAAAAAGGTAAAATTATACCAATTTGTTTTCCTAAAAAAATACTTGGATATAAAAGATGATCCAAATAGTTTAATTCATCAATACCTGTTCTACTTAGTGCATAAGTAAAAGTAATAAAATCATTTTCGGATAACCAAATTATATGTGGTGTTAAAATTAAAAAAAATGTTACAACGGAAATTAAGCAATTAAATTTAAATTTTTTTTTAATAATTAAATAGATAAAAAATACATCTATAGTGATTAATAAATAAATAAATAAATATTTTGACAAAATACCTAGACCTGCAAATAAACCAAATAATAACCAGGAGTAATTGTCATTATTTTTGATACCCCTCCAACAATAAAAAACCGTTAATGACCAAAAAGGTAATTGGCATACATTTACATTAAACTCTGGAGTGGTAAAATTATAAAAAAAAATACCTTCTAGTAACAATACTGAAATTAAACTTTGAATTTTATTTTCAAAAAATTCTAATGAAAATTTCCAAACTACAATAAAACTAGTAACTACGAATAATTGACTTAATAAATAATAAACCCAGTCTTGATTTCCAAATATTTTAAAAAACAATCCAGGAAACCATGAGCTCAAAGGTGGATGTTTTTCCCATCCCAAGGGCCATCCATCACTCCATACTATGGCTTCTATGACATCTAGTGGTAAGTTATTATTTGAAAAAGTGGGAATAGCGACCCAGATGAACAAATGGCTGAATAAAAAAAATATGAATATTTCATTTATTTGATTTTTTTTTGAAAATTTCATTGCTTGAATTTATACGACTTTACGCTACTTGACACCCAGAAAAACGTAAATATACTGTCTCGCTTTAAAGGAATTGGTTTATTAGTCATATGGTAAAAAAATACACTCCTAACAGTAAAGAAAAATATATGTGTGAAAAACATAAGACTTTTTTCAAAAAAAAACTAATGGACTGGAAAAATGAAATTATTAAATCAAATGCTGAAAACCTTTTTGCTAAAGACGTAGATCAAGAAATTTCTTCACCAGACATAATAGATCAAGCATCCTCCCATACTGAAAAAACCTTAGAAATGAGAACAATTAATAGGCAAAGAAAACTTTTAACAAAAATTGAAAAGGCAATTAAAAAAATTGAAAATAACACATATGGATACTGTGAAGAAACAGGAGAGCCTATTGGTTTAAAAAGGCTAATTGCAAGACCTATTGCAACTCTATCAATTGAAGCACAAGAAAAGCATGAGCGTAATGAAAAAATTTATGCTGAAAGTTAGTTTAAATTTCTGGTATTTTTTCTCCCTTATTTAAACAATCATAACCTTTAATTACCGCATCTCTTTTAGATATAATTTTATACCATCTACTTAAATTTATAAAATTTTCTAAACCTACGTCGTGCCAATTATGTCTTGCAATCCAGGGGAATGTAGCAATATCAGCAATAGAATATTTTTTTCCAGCTAAAAAATCATATTTTGATAAATGTTCATCTAAATCTTTATAAATTCTCTTTGCTATATTAAAATATCTTTCTTCACCAAATTTACTTTTTCCGGGATTATAATGATGAAATTGATGATGCTGCCCTAACATTGGTCCAATGTCACCCATTTGAGTCATTAACCATTGGTTGATAAGAATTCTATTATTTTCTTCATAAAATTTTCCTCCTAACTCAGCCAAATATATTAAGATAGCTCCAGATTGAAAAATGCTAACTTTATTTTTATGATCCGTTATAACTGGTATCTTACTTAAGGGGCTTATTTTTCTAAATTCTGGTTTAAATTGCTCACCTTCAGATAGATTTATTTCTGTTACTTTGTAGTCAAATTTTAATTCTTCTAGCATGATTGATATTTTTCTTCCATTTGGAGTACTGGAATAAAATAACTCAATCATTTTTTTTAACGCCTAACCTCTCCTGCATGCTCTTAGAGGTAGTAGTATATTCAAATCTATATGTTTCGTGTGGTTTGGCTATCTTAAAACATGCTCTTGCAGCAAGAGCCCCTTCATGAAAGCCTGATAAAATTAATTTAAGCTTTCCTGGATATGTACAAATATCACCAATGGCAAAAATTCCTTTTTTATTTGTCTGAAAATCTTTTGTGTTAACTGGTATTGTTTTCTTTTCTAAATTTAATCCCCATTCTGCAATAGGACCGAGTTTCATTATTAATCCAAAAAAACCTAATACAAAATCTGTTTTTACTTTTTCAACTTTTCCACTATCACTTTTTATATTAATTGCATTTATTGTTTTATCTCCCTCAACTGAAACTATTTGGTAGGGAGTTTTTATTTTTAATTTTCCTTCTTCTTCAAGTTTTTTTGCTATTTGTGCACTATGTTCTGCTCCTCTAAATTCGTTTCTCCTATGCACTAATGTTACTTCCGAAAATTTTGATAACTCAATTGCCCAATCTAAAGCTGAGTCTCCTCCTCCAAAAATACATACTTTTTTATTTTCAAAATCTTTTTTGTTTTTAACTGAATAAAAAACACTATTGTTTTCAAATTTATCAATACCTTGGGTTAAAAATTTTCTTGGTTCAAAAGAACCTACTCCACCAGCAATTATAATATTTGGTGCTAAAAAAATTTTTTTTTTGCTAGTTACAACTTTCCATTCATTTTTTTCTTTGGATACTTCTTGAACTCTTTCATTAAGATGAAAATTTGGTTTAAAAGGTTTTATTTGTTCAAGTAAGCCATTGGTTAATCCTTCGCCAGTACATTCTGGTATAGCTGGAATATCATAAATTGGTTTGTCTGGATAAAGCTCTATACACTGGCCTCCTATTTTATCTAAGTTATCAATTATTTCTGCTTTAAGACCTATTATGCCCAATTGGTGTACAGCAAACAAACCTACTGGTCCGGCACCCACTATAACAACATCGGTTTTAATCATAGTTAGATTATGTTTGTTTTGATGGCATTTTTACGACTAAACCATCTAAATCTTCATTAACCAAAATTTGGCAACTTAACCTACTTAGATTATTTGGTTCAAAGGCCATATCTAGCATATCTTGTTCTGTACTAGTTTTTTCTGGCAATTTATTAAGCCATTCTTCGTTTACATAAACATGGCATGTTGCGCAAGCACATGCTCCTCCACAATCAGCATCGATTCCAGGAATAGTATTTTGAACAGCTCCTTCCATAACACTTAGATCTTTTGCAACCTCAACTGTGTGTGATTTTCCGTTATGTTCAATATAAGTTATTTTTGGCATGTTTGATGTACTTAAATATATGCTAAATAAAATAATGCAATAGGTAAAATGATGTGTTTTAATAGTTTAGGGGTTTTTTGTTTATGGTATTAAAATATCAAGAAATATATCAAAGATCTATTAAAGATCCTGAGGGTTTTTGGTCAGAAGTATCAAACGATATATTTTGGTACAAAAAACCTAAAAAAATTTTAAATTCTAGTAATCCACCTTTTTACAAATGGTTTCAGGACGGAACAACAAACACATGTTACAATGCAGTTGACTTGCATATCAAAAATGGAAATGGAGGAAAATTAGCCATAATTTATGATAGTCCAATTACAAATTCACAAAAAAAAATAACTTACGATCAATTAAAAGACCAGGTTTCAATTTTTGCTGGAGCTTTAGTAAATCAAGGTATTAAAAAAGGAGATAGAGTCATAATCTATATGCCCATGATTCCTGAGGCAGTAGTTGCTATGCTTGCTTGTGGGAGAATTGGGGCAGTTCATTCTGTAGTTTTCGGCGGCTTTGCTCCAAATGAACTTGCTAGCAGAATAGATGATTCAAAAGCAAAAATTATTTTATCAGCTTCATGCGGTTATGAACCAGGAAGAACAATTGAATATAAACCTCTTCTTAAAAAAGCAATTGAATTGGCAAAACACAAACCTGAAAAATGTATTATCTATCAAAGAAAACATTTTAAAGTTGATTTAGAAAAAAATGAAATTGATTGGAACGATGCTATAAAAGATACAAAACCTGTGGAATGTATTGAGATGAATGCGAACGACTATGCTTATATTCTTTACACTTCTGGTACAACAGGTGTCCCTAAAGGAATTGTCAGAGATATTGGTGGACATATAGTTGCACTTAAATGGACCATGAAAAATATTTATAACATTAATCCAGATGATGTTTGGTGGTCAGCAAGTGACATAGGTTGGATCGTCGGTCACTCATACATTGTTTATGCACCTCTGTTCCATGGATGTACGACTGTACTCTTTGAAGGAAAGCCTGTGGGAACTCCTGATGCTGGTGTCTTTTGGAGAATTATTTCTGAGCATAAAGTTAAATCACTTTTTACCGCACCTACTGCATTTCGTGCAATTAAAAAAGAAGATCCTAAAGGAAATTTTTTTAAAAAATATGATTTATCTTCTTTTGAATCTTTATTCCTTGCTGGTGAAAGAGCTGACCCAGACACATTAAAATGGGCAGAAGGTTTATTAAAAGTTCCTGTGATTGATCACTGGTGGCAAACAGAAACGAGCTGGGCAATCAGTGCAAACTGCGCAGGAATAGGACTAGAAAAAACAAAATACGGATCTGCATGTAAACCAGTTCCAGGTTATGATGTAAAAATATTAAAGAGTGACGGCAAAGAAGCTAAACCAAATCAAATGGGAGATGTGGTTGTTAAACTTCCTCTTCCTCCAGGAACTTTTCCAACGCTTTGGGGTGCCGATCAAAGATATAAAGAAACTTATATGTCAAACTATCCTGGCTACTATCAAACGTATGATGCAGGACACATTGATGAAGATGGTTACGTTTGGATTATGTCACGAACCGATGACATCATTAATGTTGCCGGTCACAGATTATCAACGGGTGCTATGGAGGAAGTTTTAGCCGAACATAAAGATGTTGCTGAATGTGCAGTATTAGGAATTGCAGATAAATTAAAAGGACAATTACCCATTGGATTATTAACCCTTAAAGCTGGTGTTACTAAAAAACATGAAGATATTTCAAAAGAATGTGTGCAAATGATTAGACAAAAAATTGGTCCTGTTGCAGCTTTTAAAACTGCAATAGTTATAAAGAGATTGCCTAAAACAAGGTCAGGTAAAATCCTAAGAGGAACTGTTAGAAAAATTGCTGATGGTGAAACATATAAAATGCCCGCAACTATCGATGATCCTGCTATTTTAGACGAAATTAAAGAAGATCTAAAAAAAAATAATATTTTAAAATCTTAACGGTTTACCATTAGCCTTTTCAAGAAGCTTACCATCCCAAACAATTGCTTTTCCATTTACAATCGTTCCTAAAGGAAAACCTTTTACTTCATAACCATCAAATGGAGTCCAACCACATTTACTTGCAATCCAATCGTTTTTAATAACTTTTTTCATATTCATGTCGACGATAGTTAAATCAGCATCGTATCCTTCTTTTATGTAACCTTTATTTTTAATTCCAAAAATTCTTACTGGGTTTTCACAAACTAATTTTATAAACTGATTTAAAGTTAACTTATTATTGTTTACGTGATTAAGCATAAGAGGAACTAATGTTTGAACTCCTGGCATTCCGGATGGAGTTTGAGGATATTCTTTTTTTTTATTTTCTAAACTATGAGGAGCATGATCTGATCCTATGGTATCAGCCACATTATCCTTTACTGCCTTCCAAAGCATATCTTGGTGTTTTTTTTCTCTAATAGGAGGATTCATTTGCGCAAGTGATCCTAACAATTTGTAACACTGGGGAGAGCTTATAGTTAAGTGTTGTGGGGTAATTTCAAAACTAACATTACCTTTATACCTCGACAAAAATTCTACTTCTTCTTTTGTTGTTATATGTAAAACATGTATTTTTTTATTATAACGCTCTGCAATTCTAACTACTCTTCTAGTAGACGACATTGCGCATTCTTCATTTCTCCAAATCGGATGAGAGTTAACATCGCCTTTTTTTATGAATTTTTTTCTAAGATTTAGAATGTCTTCATCTTCTGAATGGATAGCTACGACTTTAGAACTGTTTGAAATAACTTTTTCTATATCTTTTTCATCTTTGACTAAAAGATTTCCAGTAGAAGAGCCTGCAAATAATTTTACTCCACAGCATCCTTCTAGTTGATCTACCTTTTGTAAATCTTCCATGTTTTGTGGAGTCGCGCCAAAATAAAAAGCATAATTAGAAAACATTCTATTTTTAGCTAAACTTAGTTTTTTATTAAATTCAGTTTGATTAGATGTGGGTGGATTGGTATTAGGCATTTCAAATACTGAGGTAACACCACCCAAAACAGCGGCTTTACTGCCCGACTTTAAATCTTCGACATCAGTGGAGCCTGGTTCTCTAAAGTGAACTTGCGTATCTATAATTCCAGGTAAAATTGTAAGATTAGTAGCATCCAAAACTTTTTGATTAGAACTTTCTATATTACCGATTTTTTTTACTGTGCCGTTGGATATACCTATATCGGCTTTTTTTAATTGGCCATCTATAAAACACTTGCCATTTTTAATGATAAGTTCAAAAGAAAAAGACATTCTCTAACTATTTAATATATTATACTATGTATATTTGCAAATATGGAAATCAACGAAACTACAATTCTTAACACTAGAGGTTTTATAAAGATAAATGGTGATGAGGCTAAATCTTTTCTCCAAAATATTATCACCAATGATATTGAAAAAATAGCAGACAAACTAACATTATTTTCATCAATTTTTACTCCTCAGGGTAAATATTTATATGAATTTTTTATACTAAAATTTGAAGATGGATATTTACTAGAATGTGAAAAAAAAGTAACCCCAGAAATCATAAAGATTTTTAATTTTTACAAGCTTAGATCGAAAGTAAATTTAACAGATGTTAGTAAAAAATATACTAACATTATTATTTCATTAGAAAAATTTAAAGAAATTATGAAAACCCAACACGTGAAAGGTTCAACTCTATCTTGTGAAGAAGGATCAACTTTATCTTGTCAAAATGAACGAATTTATGTTGATCCAAGACATAAAAATCTTGGTGCAAAAATAATTACAAAAGTTGAAAATACTAAAAATATAATTGAAAAACTTAATTTAAAAAAAATTGATAACAAAAATTATTACGAAAAAAGTTTTACACTAGGAATTCCCCAGCTTAATCTTTCTAAATTAAAAGATAAAATTTTTGGTATAGAAAATAATTTAGATGAATTAGGTGGAATAGATTTTAAAAAAGGTTGTTATATAGGACAAGAAAATACGTCCAGAATTAAATTAAGAAACAAGTTAAGAAGAAGAATATTACCTGTTAAAAAAATTGCTGGTGAAATTAACGAAGATGATATTATTAAATTTAATGGAAATGAAGTTGGAAAAATTATGATTAATGAACCTTATCCATTTGCTCTAATCAAAGTTGTGAATCCAAATCTAAAAGAATTTATCGACATTGAGCTTGTTTGTGGCAGTTCAAAAATTAAAATATTAAAACCTAATTGGATATCTTGATTGAGAACAAATTAAAATTATATATGAAAAAAGCTAATGGTGCGGCTAGAGAGACTCGAACTCTCACTGGGAAGCCCCACTTGGCCCTCAACCAAGCCTGTCTACCAATTCCAGCATAGCCGCCTTCTGCGTCAGAATAAATTAATGACAAATTATCTTCAAGTTGATAGATTTTAAATATGGAAATAAGTGAAGAAATAAAAAAAGAAACTGATCCTATTTACCAAAAAGTTTCTAAAGTTATTCCTAAAATTGAGTGGGCTTTTCATGCTCCGCTAATTCATAAAATTAATATACTTAAAAAACAAAAAAATGCAGTTGTTCTAGCGCATAATTACCAAACTCCTGAGATTTTTCACGCTGTAGCTGACATTGCTGCTGATTCTTTAGCTCTAGCTGTTGAAGCAGAAAAAACTAACGCTGATATTATTGTTTTGTGTGGAGTTCATTTTATGGCGGAAACTGCAAAACTAATGAATCCAAATAAAAAAGTATTATTACCTGATATGGGAGCCGGGTGTTCATTAGCCTCTTCAATTACTGGGAAAGATGTAAGAATGCTTAAAGAAAAATATCCGGGTGTACCTGTAGTAACTTATGTCAATACATCAGCAGAAGTAAAGGCGGAATCTGATATTTGTTGCACATCGGCTAATGCAATCAAAGTTGTAGAGTCATTTGGAGCAGATAAAGTTATTTTTTTGCCAGATCAATATATGGCAAAATATGTTCAATCAAAAACAAAGGTTCAAATTATATCTTGGGTTGGAACTTGTATAGTACATGAAAAATTTACCGCGCAAGAAATTAAAGATATAAAAAAACAAAATCCTGGAATTAAAGTTCTTACTCACCCAGAGTGTCCTCCAGAAGTTATCGCAGCTTCAGATTTCACTGGATCTACCACAGGGATGAGTAAATATGTTAAAAATAAGCAGCCCAAAAAAGTTATGTTAGTTACTGAATGTTCTATGAGTGACAATGTCCAAGTAGATAATCCAAATGTCCAATTCATTAGACCATGCAATTTGTGTCCTTACATGAAGTCAATTAGTCTACCAAAAATACTAGAATGTCTTGAAAAAGAAACTAACGAAATTCTTATACCTGAGATAGTTATTAATAAAGCTAGAAAATCTGTCGAACGAATGGTTGCTATAGGTCGTAGTCATTAAAACGTGATAATAAAAACAATTGTAAAACAAGCGATGTCAGAAGATTTAAGACCCGCTGGTGATATCACTACTAGACTTATAAAAAATAATAAAAAAATAAAGGCAAAAATTATTTCAAACGAAAATTGTATAATTGGAGGATTAAATTTTGCAAAAGAAACTTTCAAATATTCAGATAGAAAAATTGTTTTTAAAACAAAAACTAAGGATGGAAACAAAATAAAAAAAGGAAAAGTTATTGCAACAATATACGGAAAATCTAAAGCAATTTTAAAAAGTGAAAGAACAGCGCTTAATTTTATAAGTCTAATTTCTGGAGTAGCAACAATGACAAAAAAATTTGTAGATAAAGTTAAAGGAAAAAACTGTAAAATTTGTTGTACAAGAAAAACAGCTCCAAACCTAAGATTAATTCAAAAATATGGTGTTAGGTTAGGCGGAGGATTTAATCACAGATTTAACTTGAGTGATGAAGTTTTAATTAAAGATAATCATATTGCCATACATGGAAATATTGAGAAGTTAGTTAGAAGGGCAATAAAAAATAAAAAAGGAAAAAAAATTACAGTGGAGGTTGACAATTTAAATCAATTTAAAAAAATCAAAGGTTTAAAATTCAATAGAATTTTATTTGATAATATGAGTCCTAAAAATCTTAAAAAAGGAGTTAAAGTATCAAAAGGATTTTACGAAACTGAAGCTTCTGGGGGTATTACTTTACAAAATGTAAAAAAAATTGCATCTACTGGGGTTAGAAGAATCTCTATTGGAAAAATAACTAATAGTGCTAAAGCAGTAGATTTTAAGTTAGAAATCTCGATTTAAATAACTTTCTGTGTTTAGTTATTCTTCCCTAACACGTTTTCTTCATAATAAATAACTTTTTCTTTTAAGATTTGTTCTCATAATTTTGATAATTTCCTTTTCACTTAAACCTGTCCTTTTTTTTATTTCTTCAAAAGAAATTCTATCAGCCCAAGCCATTCCTATTATTTCATTATCGGGCATTAATTATTTTATTTTCTTTAAATATGCCTGTGCTGCTGAAAGTCGCGCTATAGGCACTCTGTATGGAGAGCAGGATACATAATTTAGCTTTGCTTTTTCACAAAATTCAATACTTGAGGGATCTCCGCCATGTTCCCCACATATACCTAATTTGAGTGCTTTTTTTTCTAAACGTCCTCTTTCGCTAGCAATTCTGATTAGCTCTCCTACTCCCCTTTCATCAATACTAACAAATGGATCCTTGTTAAAAATTTTATTTTCAACATAATCATTAAGAAATTTTCCTGAATCATCTCTGCTAATACCAAAGGTAGTTTGGGTTAAATCGTTAGTTCCAAAGCTAAAAAAATCTGCATATTTTGCTATTTCTTTAGCTCTTATCGCAGCTCGTGGAAGTTCTATCATGGTACCTACGTAATATTTAATTTTTATAGAATGTTTTCTTTGAATTTCGTTTGCTATTTTGTCAACCAAGTTTTTTAAAATTTGAATTTCTGCTGCAGTTGAAACCAGGGGTATCATTATTTCCGGAATAACTGATTTTAATTTTTTATTTTTACATTCAACTAATGCTTCGAAAATCGCTGTGCACTGCATTTGATAAATTTCTGGAAATGAAATTCCTAGTCTGCATCCTCTGTGACCTAACATTGGATTTTGCTCATGAAGTTCAACAATTCTAGATTTAATATCATTGTTAGACATGTTTAATTCTTTTGCAACATCAGCAATATCTTTATCTGTTTTAGGTAAAAACTCATGCAATGGAGGATCAAGTAATCTAACCGTTACTGGTAAGCCATTCATAATTTTAAAAATTTGAAAAAAATCATTTTTTTGATAAGGCAATAACTTTGCTAATGCAGATTTTCTATCCTCTAACGTTTTTGAAAGAATCATTTGTCTAACCGAAATAATTCTTTTTTCATCAAAAAACATATGTTCTGTCCTACATAAACCAATGCCTTCTGCGCCAAAATCTCTTGCAATTTTTGTGTCCGCTGGTGTTTCTGAATTAGTTCTAACTTTAAGTTTTCTAATTTGATCCGCCCAGACCATCAATTTAGAAAAATCACCAGAAATATCAGGTTTAACTGTAGGAACTTTTCC
This sequence comes from uncultured Pelagibacteraceae bacterium, assembly GCA_902589795.1. Taxonomy (GTDB): domain Bacteria; phylum Pseudomonadota; class Alphaproteobacteria; order Pelagibacterales; family Pelagibacteraceae; genus AG-414-E02. The sequence goes on from CACIUJ010000006.1 coordinate 21,076, forward strand.
AAGCATAACTTTTCCGCTGCCCCCATCTATAGTAATTACGTCGCCTTCTTTTACGACATTTCCATCCGATTTGAATTCTTTTTTTTCATAGTCAATTTTAATTTCACCTGATCCTGAGACGCAGGGCTTTCCCATGCCTCTAGCAACTACAGCTGCATGACTAGTCATACCTCCTCTTGCTGTAAGAATACCTTTGGCCGCGTGCATTCCATTAATGTCTTCGGGAGATGTTTCAATTCTTACTAATATTGTATCTTGCATTTGCTCTCTTAGTTTTTCTGCTTCATCTGCAGAAAAAGTCACTTTTCCACTTGCTGCACCTGGTGAAGCTGGAAGACCTGATGCAATTATTTTTTTATCTGCTTTATCATCTAATGTCGGATGTAATAAAGTATCAAGTGAGTTTGGATCTATTCTTAAAACTGCCTCTTTGTTTGAAATTAACTTTTCTTTAACCATATCAACAGCAATTTTTATTGCCGCCCTTGCTGTCCTTTTCCCTGAACGAGTTTGCAGCATCCATAATTTATTATTTTCAACTGTAAATTCTATATCTTGCATATCTCTATATTTGTTTTCTAATTGTTTAAAAATTTTTTTTAACTGATTAAAAATTTTTGGCATTTTTTGATTCATTGAAATTAAATTTTTAGGAGTTCTTGTTCCAGCAACAACATCTTCTCCTTGTGCATTAATTAAATATTCGCCAAAAATTTCTTTTTTTCCAGTAGAAGGATTTCTTGTAAAAGCCACACCAGTAGCACAATCATTACCCATATTTCCAAATACCATGGCTTGAACATTAACGGCTGTGCCCCAATGATCTGGTATGTAATTTATTTTTCTATATGTTTTGGCTCTTTTGCTATTCCAAGATAAAAAAACGGCACTTATAGCACCCCAAAACTGCTCTTTAACGTCTTGTGGAAAATTTTTTTTTGTTTTTTTTTTTACAATATCTTTAAAATTTTCAATTAACCCATCCCAATCATCTTCTTCTAATTCAGTATCTTGGATTACACCTTTTGTCAGTTTGTAATTATCAATTAATTCTTCAAATAAATATGACTCTATTCCCAAAACAACGTTGCTATACATTTGAATAAATCTTCTATAACTATCCTTAGCAAATCTTCCATTTGAAGTTTGATTTTTCAAACCGACTACAGTCTTATCGTTTAAGCCCAGATTTAAAATTGTATCCATCATTCCAGGCATAGAAACTCTAGAACCTGATCTAACAGAAATTAGCAATGGATTAGAAATGTCACCAAATTTCTTTTTTGTAATTTTTTCAATTTCATTAATCTCTTTTAATGCATGTTTAGTAATACTTTTTGGAATTTTTTTATTATTTTTATAAAAATATTCGCAAATTTCAGTTGATATTGTAAATCCAGGAGGAACAGGCAAGCCCAGTTTGGCCATTTGAGCAAGGTTTACTCCTTTTCCACCCAAAATATCTTTTGAGTTTAAATTGCTTTTTGAGCCTTTGCCATTAAATCTAAAAATAAATTTTTTCAACTAAACACCTTCTACTTTAGAAAAATCAACGAAATTATTATATGTCTTACAGAACATTTGCAACAATTCTAAACGATTTTTTTTTATATCTGAATTTTCATCATTTACAATCACATTATCAAAAAAATTATCAGTTATTATTTTAGCTCCTGCTAATACCCTTAATGTTTCATCATAACTTTCTTGCGTTTTAGAGCTTGAAAAATATTGTCGAATTTCATTGATTTTACTGAATAAATTTTTTTCTTCGTCTTTTTTAAAGAGAAAAGCTTCTGGTTGACCTGAAATATCTTTTTTTTCATCTTTTAGCTCTTGGTTAATAATATTTGAAGCTCGTTTATATGCCCCAAGAATATTTTTAAATACATCTTTGGAGATATTTTTATTAATAACAAAACATTTTTTATATAAATCTAAAAAATCATCAGTTCGATGTGAGGACTCAACCGCATGAATTATATCGCTCCTGATTTTCTTTTCTTTTAATAAATTTTTACACCTCTCTCTTAGAAAAAATAAAACATCCTTTGATACATTGCTATTTGAGAATTTTACATTCTGCTCCTGATAAAGAACTATTGAATAATTTAACAAATCTTTAACTTTAATATTTAATCTATTTTCTATTATTGTTCTTAACAAACCTATGGCCGTTCTTCTTAAAGCAAAAGGATCTTTTGAACTTGTTGGTTTTTCGTTAATACCAAAAAAGCCAACTAGAGAATCAATTTTATCAATAATTGAAACGGCAGATCCAAGAGGTTTTTTTGGTAATTCACTATCTATGCCGATGGGTAGATAGTGATCACTAATAGCTAGCGCAACATCATCTTCAAAGCCTTGTTCTTTTGCAAAGTATTTTCCCATAACCCCTTGTAACTCTGGATATTCGCCAACTAAGTCAGAAACTAAGTCAGCTTTACAAATTGATGATGCTATTTCTACTTTTTCTTTACTTAAATTTAATTGATCAGAGATTAAAGGTGCCAATTTTCTTAATCTTTGTGTTCTATCAAAAAATGTACCTAGTTGATTAAAAAAGGATAAATTTTTTAATTTTCCTACTTGTTTCACCAAATTTTGTCTTTTATTTTTTTCCCAAAAAAACTTAGCGTCGGATAACCTTGCTTCGATTACTCTCTGATTTCCTTTTTTTATAAAACCTTTTTTATCTTGTAAATTTGCTACTAATATAAATAAGTTTGTTAATTTGTCATTTTCGTCAAAAAGAGGAAAATATTTTTGATGATATTGCATGGTAACTATTAAAATTTCCTTAGGTATATTTAAATAAACTTCATCAAATTTACACATTATAACATTAGGTTTTTCTACAAGGTTAACAACTTCATTTATTAACCTTTCATCAAAATTGTTTTTCATATTCTTGGATTTACAAATATTTTCCATTTTTTTTTCTATTAATTTTTTTCTTTCATCTTGATCTAATATAATATTTTGGGATTTTAAAATTTTTATATAACTTGAAAAATTTTTTATTTTTATTTCTTTTTCTTCTTTTTCCGTATCAACTAAAGTTGTATTACTACTATGTAAATGAAAAAAATTAAAATTAATCACTTTATTATTAAATAAGGCAACAATAGATTTTAATGGCCTACCCCAATTTAAATCGTAATTTGACCATTTCATTGATTTTTTCCATGAATAATCATTTAATGATTCAGGAATAATCAATTTTAATTCATCTAATACTCTAACCACTTTTGGCTCAGTTTCCCCAAAATAAAACTCTCCCTTTTCTAATTTCTTTTTATATAGATCTGATTTATTTAGGTTATTTGATTTAACAAAACCGTCTATTGCAATTTGCGGGGCGCTAGTTTTTGGACCTTTCAAAATTTTTTTACTTTCTTCAATTTTTTCAGGAATTCCTTCTATAAAGAAAACAAGTCTTTTTGGTGTCGAAAATGATTTGCTAGAATTAAATTTAATCTCTCTATTATTTAATTTTTCTTCAATTTGATGCTTGATTTTATATCTTGCATCTACTTGAAGTTTTGAAGGAATTTCTTCACTAAATAACTCTATAAAAAGTTCAGCCATTATTCTTTTGGGTTTCCAACCAAATTTCTCCAGAACCTTTTGCTAGCTCTCTAATTCTAGAAATATATTCAGTTCTTTGTGCTACTCCTATAACTCCTCTAGCATCTAAAAGATTAAATACGTGGCTAGCTTTTAAACACTGATCGTATGCAGGCAATGGCAGTTTTTTTTCTAGTAAAGATTTACATTCATTTTCTGCTATTTCAAAATTTTTTAATAAATGATCAGTATTAGCAAATTCAAAATTGTATGCGGAATATTCTTTTTCAGCCTGATAAAATACATCTTTGTATTTTATTCCTTCATTATTCCAAATTAATTCAAAAACATTATTTTTCCCTTGTGTAAACATGCATATTCTTTCTAAACCATATGTAAGCTCTACCGAAACTGGTTTACATTCAATTCCAGCCATTTGTTGAAAATAAGTAAACTGTGTAATTTCCATTCCGTCACACCAAACTTCCCATCCTCTTCCAGCAGCACCTAGAGTTGGGCTTTCCCAATCATCTTCTACAAATCTTATATCGTGCTCCTTATGATTAATTCCTATGGTTGATAAGCTTTTTAAAAAAATTTTTTTAATATCATCAGGCGATGGTTTGATGATGACTTGAAATTGATAGTAGTGTTGTAATCGATTGGGATTTTTTCCATAGCGACCATCTGTGGGTCTTCTTGATGGTTGTACATAAGCAGCCTTCCAAGGCTTAGATCCTAGGGAACGCAATGTAGTAGCGGGATGAAATGTTCCTGCGCCAACTTCTATATCATAGGGTTGTAAAATAACACAACCGTAGTTTCCCCAAAATTTTTGTAAATTTAATATTGTTTGTTGAAAATTTACTGGTACTGGTTTTCCTTTTTTCTTTTTTAAATTTTTTATTTTAGGCATTTACAAACCAAATTTTTGCCACTGGGCTCTTTCCTCTAAAATATTTGCAATATTGTCAAATTGATTATCAATTGATGAAGATAATTTTTTCGCTATAAAACTTTTTTGTTTTTCAAGTTTTTTGATTATAACATCTTCACCAAATTTTTCTTTTAAAATTTGATCAGCATTACCAATTCCATCTATTAATCCTAATTTTAAAGATGTAGATCCTGACCAAAACTCTCCAGTAAAAGTATTATGCTTTTCAGTGTCCACAAGCTTTGGGCCTCTGCTAGCTTTAACAACATTAATAAAATCTGAGTGAAGCTCTAATTGAATTTTTTTTAATCTTTGAATGTCCTCATCTTTTTCTTCTTTAAATGGGTCAAGAGTACTTTTATTTTTCCCTGCAGTATAAACTCTTCTTTCTATTCCTAGTTTTTTAATAGCATCTTGAAATCCGAACGATGCAGAAATTACACCTATTGAACCAACAATAGAACTTGAGTTTGCATAAATTTCATCTCCAGCACAGGCTATGAGATACCCCCCTGATGCTGCTACATCTTCAGCAAAAACTAAAATTTTTTTTTTATTTTTTTTTGCCATCTTTTTAATGTAGCTATATATTAGATGGGATTGAACTGGCGATCCCCCGGGAGAATTTATAGATATTGCAACTGCTAAAGCTTTTTTAATAGAAAAGGCTTTGTCAATAATCTCTTGTTGTCCATCAAAATTTATACCTTGCTTGAATCTACCAACTGAACCAATGACCCCTGACAACCTTATATGAGGTACTATTCTTTTCTTTTTAAAAATTTTAAAAATTGAAAACATTTAATGATATATATTCTAATTATCATAGTTTTTAGATTCTTTTTAATTCTAAGTAAAGTTATAAAGCTACCTTAGGTTGTAATATATGGGTGCGTCACTTGTGATCTAAAAGAGTTTTTTTTTAAGGTAAAATAAAAGCTATAATTATTTATATGGGCTCTGTAATACCTTTAAAAAAAGAAATAAATAGTTCTTATTTAAGGCTAAAGAATATAGTTGGAAATAAACTAGATGAGGTTAGTCAAAGAATAAAATTCAAGCTTGCGAGCGAAATAAATTTAATACACAAAATGACCGACTATCACGTCAAGTCTGGTGGAAAAAGAATTAGACCTTTGTTAACTTTGGTTTCTGCAAAATTATGTGGTTATCAAGGAGGAGTCAGAGATGTAAATTTAGCTGCATGCATTGAATTGATTCATAATGCTACCTTGTTACATGATGATGTAATTGATAACAGCGATCTTAGAAGAGGGATTAAAACTGCAAATTCACTTTGGGGAAATCAATCTTCTATTTTGGCTGGAGATTACTTATTTAGTCGTTGTTTTGAAATGATGGTAGAAGATGGTTCTCAAGAAATATTAAAATTATTATCTTCAACTTCTTCAAGAATAGCCCAGGGTGAGGTTTTGCAATTAGAACATAAGGGTGAGGTAGATCTTTTAGAAGAAACTTATTTTAACATTATAAATATGAAAACGGCAGCACTGTTTGCAGCCGCAACTAAGGTCGGCGCATGTTTGGGTAATAGAAGTAAAAAAGAAAAAGATGCTCTTGAGTCTTATGGAAAGAATCTTGGCTTAGCCTTTCAAATTGCTGATGATGCTTTGGACTATTTTTCTTCTTCAACAATTTTTGGGAAACAAATAGGTAAAGATTTCTATGAGGGAAAAACTACGTTGCCTTTAATAATAATTTTTCAAAGAGGTAATTCTGAAGAAAGAAGTTTTCTTAAAGAAATATTTAAAAAAAAGAAAAGAACTGATGAAGATTTTAGTGAAACTTTATCTCTGATAAATAAATATAAAGCAGTAGAAGTAAGTTTTAAAAGAGCTGAATATTTTGTTAATGTTTCATATGATGCTCTTGGAATATTTCAACATAGCGAAGAAAAAAAAGTTTTACAAAATTTAACTGAATTTAGTCTCAACAGATCATTTTAGGGATATAAAATTTCTTTTTTCCAATTATTTGAAACTTTGCTATATTTGAGTCTTTCATGAATCCTATATTGATCACCTACCCAAAATTCAATTGACAATGGATTTAAACACCATCCAGACCAATGTTTAGGTCTAGGTAAATTATTTTTATCTTTATATTTTTTTTTAAATTCATCAATTTTTTTCAAAAACTCTTCTCTTTTATTCATAACTTTTGATTGATCGGATGCCCACGCACCAATTCTACTTTTGTATGGTCTGCTATTAAAGTAAGTGTCTGCCTCCTCATCGCTAACCTGGTTAATATTTCCAAAAATTCTTATTTGTCTTTGGAGGCTTTTCCAATGAAAACACATTTCAGCTTTTGGGTTTTTTTTAAGATCGCTACTCTTGGGGCTATTTAAATTTGTATAAAAAACGAATCCTTTTTTGCTTAATCCTTTTAAAAGAACCATTCTTACACTAGGTTCGTTTTTATTGTTTGTTGTAGCCAAAGATAGTGCATTTGGATCGTTTATCTCCTTTTTTTCAGCTTCTGCCAGCCATATTGTAAATAACGCCAATGGATCATCTAAATCCTTGAAGCAAGAGTCTAATCCTAATGAGTTTTTTTGATTCATAAAATAGTCAAAATATTCTATATAATATAATCTAATGTCATTTAATACATTTGGAAAGATATTTCGGTTCACCACTTGGGGAGAATCTCATGGTCCTGCTATAGGATGTGTTGTAGATGGTTGCCCACCTAATATTCCTTTATCTGTAAAGGATATACAAATTGATATGGATCGCAGAAGACCCGGGAAATCTAAATTTACATCTCAAAGAAAAGAATTTGATAAAGTGGAAATTTTATCAGGTATTTTTAATGGAAAAACAACAGGCACGCCAATTAGTATGATAATTTATAATAGAGATGCAAAATCTAGAGATTATGAAAGTATAAAAAATAAATTTAGACCTGGTCATGCAGATTACACTTATTTTTTAAAATATGGGATAAGAGATTATCGCGGAGGAGGAAGACAATCTGCTAGAGAAACAGCTTCAAGAGTTGCGGCAGGAGCAATTGCCAAAATTGTATTAAATAAATTATTAGGAAAAAAATTTAATGTTGTTGGAGCTGTAGTTCAATTAGGTATTCTTGGTTGTAATAAAAAAAATTGGAATGCAAAACAAATAAGAAAAAATCAATTTTTTTGCCCTGATCAAAAATCAATAAAATTATGGGAAAAATATCTACTAGCCGTAAGAAAATCTGGCTCTTCTTGTGGGGCAATAATTGAGCTAAGAGCATCGGGCATACCTGTTGGTTTGGGGGCCCCTATTTATTCAAAGCTTGATGCTGATATTGCCAGTGCACTCATGAGTATTAATGCTGTAAAGGGAGTTAATATTGGTGCAGGTATGAATTCAGCTTTTTTAAGCGGAGAGGAAAATTCTGATGAAATCAGAGGTTTTAAAGGTAGAACAAAATTCAAATCTAACAACTCAGGAGGTATATTAGGTGGTATATCTTCTGGACAAGATATTATAACTTCGTTTGCTGTAAAACCCACTTCTTCAATTTTAAACTCCAGAGAAACTATAAATAAAAAAGGGAAAAATACAAAAATTTCTGTAAAAGGAAGACACGATCCATGTGTTGGCATAAGAGCTGTACCTATTGGTGAAGCTATGATTGCCTGTGTATTATTAGATCACTATTTAATGAATAGGGCGCAGTGTGGTTAAGAAATATTTTTATTTTTTGCAATAACAATATTAGAACTTAAAGTAGACTTAACTTTTTCAACAATACTATCACGATCTAATCCGGCCTTTTTATACATTTGCTCCGGTGTATCTTGATCTAGAAATATATCTGGCAAGATCATCGATCTCATTTTTAAGCCTTTGTCAAAAATACCTCTTTCTGAAAGCATCTGCATAACATGTGATCCAAATCCACCTATAGAACCTTCTTCGATAGTAATTAAAACTTCATGATTAATACTTAAATCCATTATCAGTTTTTCATCTAAAGGTTTTGCAAATCTGGCATCTACTACCGTAGTAGAAATTCCTATATTATCTAAAATTAAAGATGCTTTTAAGCATTCTTGAAGACGAGCACCAAAATTAAGTAATGCAACTTTTTTACCTTCTTTTATAATTTTTCCTTTTCCAATTTCTAAAATTTCTTTTATATCCGGTAACTCAACTCCAATACCATTGCCTCTCGGATATCTAAATGCCGAAGGTCTGTCTTTAATATTAACAGCTGTATTTATCATTTTTACTAATTCTGCTTCATCACTAGCAGCCATAACTACAAAATTTGGTAACGTAGCTAAATATGTAATGTCAAAAGATCCGGAATGCGTTGGTCCATCTGCCCCGACTAAACCTGCTCTATCAATGGCAAATCTTACTGGAAGTTTTTGTATTGCAACATCGTGAACAATTTGATCGTAAGCTCTTTGTAAAAAAGTTGAATAGATTGCAACAAAGGGTTTATACCCCTCTGTTGATAAGCCTGCAGCAAATGTTACCGCATGTTGTTCGGCTATACCCACATCAAACATTCTATCAGGAAATTTTTTTCCAAAAATATCCATGCCAGTACCAGAAGGCATAGCTCCAGTAATTCCTATAATTTTAGTATCATTTTCAGCATGTTTTACTAAAGTATTAGCAAATACCTTGGTATAGGTCGGCAAATTGCTCTTAGATTTAGACTGTTCTCCAGTTACAACATTAAATTTACTTACACCATGGTATTTATCTCTAGAGTCTTCAGCTGGTTTATATCCCTTGCCTTTTTTTGTAACAACGTGAACTAAGATTGGACCTTTGTATTTTGAATTTTTAACATTTTTTAAAACTGGAATTAAATCTTTTAAATTATGTCCGTCTATAGGCCCAACATAATAAAAACCTAATTCATTAAAAAGAGTACCTCCAGAAACAATATCTCTAATAAATTCTTCGGCCTTACCTGCTCTATCTTTAAATCTTTTAGAAAATGCAGAAGTAATGAATTTTATTATTTCTCTCAAACTAAAATATGTTTTTCCAGACAATAATCTTGCTAAATAGGAACTCATTGCCCCAACTGGTCGAGCAATCGACATATCATTATCATTTAATATTACAATCAATTTCGATTTCATGGCTCCTGCATTATTCATGGCTTCGTATGCCATTCCTGCACTCATTGCGCCATCTCCGATAACTGCTACTACATGATTAGAATTTTTTGATAAGCTTTTTGCTACAGCCATTCCTAAGGTTGAGGATATTGAAGTAGAACTATGAGCCGCTCCAAATGGATCGTATTCACTTTCAGATCTTTTCGTAAATCCAGATAAGCCTCCGCCTTTTCTCAAAGTTCTAATTTTTTCTCTCCTTCCTGTTATAATTTTATGTGGGTAAGCTTGATGTCCAACATCCCAAACAATTTTATCTTTTGGTGTATCAAATATATAATGAAGTGCTACTGTTAGCTCAACCACGCCTAGTCCAGCTCCTAAGTGACCTCCGGTTTCAGAAACAACATCTACCAATTCAGCTCTTAGTTCTTTGGATACATTTTCTAAATCTTTTTCTTTAATTTTTCTTAAGTCTGCAGGATACTTAATTTGATCTAATATGTTTTTCTTATACATTTAAAATTTTCTCTTTAAGATAAAATCAACTGATTTTGATAAATCATCTGATTTTCTACCATATTTTTTTACATCATGATTAATTTTATTTTTTAGATTTTTAGCAAAACTTAAGGTTTTATTATAACCTATTAAATTAACCAATGTGGCTTTCCCCATAATAAAATCCTTTTTAGTTAATTTACCAACAATTTTGCTGTCACCCTTGTAATCTATAAGATCATCAACAATTTGGAAAAGCAAGCCAATATTTAAACCTATTTTTTTTAATAAATTTCTTCTTTTATAATTGTGTTTTTTAATAATTGCAATACTTTCGCAACAAAAACCAAATAGTTCTCCAGTTTTTTTTATTTGCATATTTATAATTTTTTTTTTTGAAATTTTTTTATTTTCAAAGGCTAGATCAAAATATTGACCTCCAGCTAAACCTGAGTGACCAACACATACTGAGAGGCTTTGAATTAAATCACTTTTAATTTTATCATTTAGTTTTAATTTTTTTGAAGATAAAATTTCATAAGCCAAAGTTAACAATGAATTTCCAGCTAGTATTGCTGTTGATTCGTTAAATTTTTTATGTGTTGATAATTTTCCTCTTCTAAAATCATCATTGTCCATGGTAGGCAGATCATCATGCATCAAAGAATAGGAATGTATACATTCAACAGCAGCCCCAATAATAATTAACTTTTTATAATCTAAGTTAAAAATTTTCCCAGTATTAACAATTATTGATGATCTTAATCTTTTTCCGCCTGAAAATAGACCATATTTCATTGGTTTGATAAGATTAGAGTTAGATTGGTGCTTAGAAAAAAAATATTTTAAAAATTTTTCAGTATTTTTGGCATTAGCATTTAATTTCTTTGTAAAATCACTCATTAAAAATTACTTCATTTTTTTTTTAATTTCTTCAGCTTGTTTCTTAAATTGTTCATGAATATGCTGATTCAGCTGAATAACTCTATTATATTGATCAATAGATTTTTCTAGTTTGGCTCCTGGCTCCTCCAATTTAGCCATAATATTATTAATTTCTATTTGCGCCTCTTTTATAGATTTTTGCTTTATATCTGCTGGAATGTTTTTTGATTTCATAATATATCCGTATACTAATTTATTTATGAAAAATATCTATTTAAATATATACAAGCCAAATAAAAAAAATTTACTAAAGGCGAAAAAAAACATTGAAAGCAATAATATAATTGGAATGCCTACCGAAACGGTATATGGACTTGCTGGAAATGCTTATTCGAATCAATCTGTAAAGAAAATTTTTACTTTAAAAAAAAGACCAAATTTTAATCCATTAATAATACATTACAAAAATATTAAAAATCTTAAAAAAGATGCAATACTTAATAGTTCATTTACAAAACTATATAAAAATTTTTGCCCAGGTCCAATTACCTTTGTGCTTAAAAAAAACCCAAAATCTAAAATATCTTACAAAGCAACTGCAAGAAAAAATACAATAGCTGTAAGATTTCCAAAACATAGAGTGGCACGAAAATTGTTAGGTTTGCTTAAAGTCCCTCTTGCTGCTCCAAGCGCAAATATCGCTTCAAGACTGAGCCCGACTTCTTCGCTTGATGTAGTAGATGAATTTAAAAATAAAATAAAATTTATTTTAGATGGAGGAAGAAGTCGTATTGGTTTAGAATCTACTATTGTTGATTTAACCAAAAACCCAAAAATATTAAGGCCTGGTTTTATAACAGAAGAAAAAATTAGCAGTATTCTTAAAAAAAAAATAAAAATTGTTAAAAGAAAAGGACAAATAAAAAGTCCTGGACAGCTAAAATCACACTATTCTCCTGGCATACCTGTGAAAATTAATGCTAAAATTTTTGGAAATAATGAGGCTATTATTGGTTATGGAAAAAATTTTCCTACCAAAAAAAACTATTTTAATCTAAGTCAAAATGGTAACTTGAATGAAGCCGCCAATAACCTGTATAAAACACTAAGAAAAATAAAAAATAGTGGTTTTAAATCTATAGTAGTTAATAAATTTCCAAATATTGGCATTGGTAAGGCAATTAACGATAGGTTGATAAGGGCATCAAAAAAATGAACAAAGTTTCAATTGAAGTAAAAAATTTAAAAAAATTTTATAATAATTCACAAGCGGTAAAAAATATAAATTTTAAAATCAACAAGGGTTCAATAGTTGGGCTTTTGGGACCTAATGGTTGTGGAAAAACTACAACAATAGGTATGATGTTAGGCCTTATAAAACCCACTTCTGGAAGTGTGTTTATTAATGGCCAAGATATTGATAGTGAAAAAAATAGAACTAACTTGCTGGAAAAAATGAATTTTATTTCTCCTTATGTTGAATTGCCCAAAAGACTTACTGTAGAAGAAAACCTTAAAGTTTATGGAAGAATGTATGGTGTAAATAATTTAGGAGAGAAAATTAATGATTTAATGGAAAAATTAAATTTAATAGAATTTAAAAAAAGAAAAACTGGAGAGCTATCCTCTGGTCAAAAAAATAGAGCTTCTCTTGCTAAGGCTTTGATTAATGATCCTGAAATACTTCTTTTGGATGAACCTACGGCTAGTTTAGATCCAGACGTGGGCGATTATATTAGAGGGTATATAGAAAATTTTGCATCAAAGAAAGGTACTACCATTATGTTAGCATCTCATAATATGAATGAAGTAGAAAGACTTTGTGATGAAGTAATGATGATGAAAAATGGAATAATAATAGATAAAGGAACAAGTAAAGATTTAATAAGTAAACATGGAAGAAAAAATCTTGAAGAAACTTTTTTAAAAATAGTTAGAGGATAATATGAAACTACACAGAATTTATGCCTTGTCTCTTCGCCATCTTTACCTGATCAAAGGTTCTTTTCCAAGAATTCTAGACTTAATTTATTGGCCAACAATACAAATAATTCTATGGGGATTTATTTCTCAGTTTTTTACTATGTATAGCGATTATTATAACAATACTATTGGTGTCATTTTAAGTTGCGCAATTCTTTACGACTTTTTATTTAGATCAAGTATAAGTTTTAATATGCTGTTTCTCGAAGAAATTTGGAGTAGAAATTTTGTAAACTTATTTGTCGCTCCTTTAAAAATTAATGAAGTAATTACAGCCTTAACATCTACTGCTTTAATAAGAACACTAATAGGAATTATTCCCGCAATAATACTTATGAGTCCATTGTTTGGTGTTTCTTTACTAAAAATGGGTCCACCACTGTTTCTACTTTTTTTAAGTTTATACCTTTTTGGAACAACTTTAGGACTACTGGTTACTTCAGGACTTTTAAGATATGGGCCCGCTTTTGAAAATACAGCTTGGTCCTCTTTATTTCTTCTAGCGCCACTAGGTTGTGTGTATTATCCTTTATCAATTTTACCGGAGTGGCTTCAAATATTAGCAAAAGGCTTGCCATTGGTTTATATATTTGAAGAAGCCAGATCCATTTTAGTTAATAATGTAGTAAATTATAATAGCATAATGACAGCTCTAACATTAAATTTATTTTATTTTATATCAGCAATCATTATTTTTTATTTGTCTTTTTATGGCGCTCGAAAAAAAGGCACTCTAATTAATATGGGAGAATAGTTTTAATGAAACTAATCGATTGCTTTATGTACTACGACGAAGATTTAATATTAGACTTACGTTTAAATACTTTAAATGATCATGTGTATAAATTTGTTATAGCGGAAGCAACAAAAGATCATACTGGCAAAGATAAAAAATTAAATTTTAATATTAATAATTTTATAAAATTTAAAGAAAAAATTATTTATTTGGTAATTGATGATTTGCCAATAAATATAAAATCATACAAAAAAAATTGGCCAGTACATCACTTAAGGGATCAATACCAAAGAAACGCGCTAGCAAGAGGCTATAAGAAATACAATGATAACGATTTAATAATGATTTCGGATATTGATGAAATACCTGATCCAAATAAAATTAAAGAATTTAATATAAATAATAAATATGCTTGTTTTATGCAAAAAAACTTTCAATCAAAAATCAATTTATTAAACATTTCTGATAAATACTGGATGGGAACTAAAATCATACAAAAAAAACATCTTAGATCACCTCAGTGGTTGAGAAATATTAAAACATCTAAGCCTCCTTTTTGGAAATTTTATAAACCACGTCAACCTCAATTAATTTATGATGGAGGTTGGCACTTTAGTTTTTTAAAAGAACCAAAAGATATTTCTAAAAAAATTCAATCCTATTCACATAGTGAATTTAACACTCCAGAATTCACAGATGAGGTTAAAATAGCAGCTAGAATAAAAAATAGACAAGATATTTTTGATAGAAATTATAAATATGAAAAAGTTGATTTGAACAATACTTTTCCAAAATATATTTTGGAAAATTTAAAAAAATTTGAAAATTGGATTATAAAATAAAAATTTATATAATTGCTCTTTTTAACTGCAAAACTTTTTTAATAAAAACTCTTAAAACTTTATCTTTTAAATCGTTTCGAGCCATTGAGCATGCCTCATTATAAGAGATAATTTTTTTTTCATTTTTTTTAATAAATTTTTCTAAATCTAAATAATCTTTTTCTGTAAAATAGTTAAGATGTAATTGCATAGTTTGAATACCAAAAGGAAAAGAAACAAGTTTGTAAAAAAGCTGTGGTATAAAAATAATTTCATTCTCATAATATGGAATAAATCCATAACCATCAACAATTGACTGTATTCCTATTTTTTTGCAAGCTTTGATAGTGTTTTGGTCAAATGTATGATTGGGTGCAAAAAAAACTTTAACACTGATATTTTGTTCTCTAAAAATTTGCATTCCTAGTTTGAGTTTATTTAACTGAACTTCAAAAGGAAAATTAGCAAATTCAGTATTTCCTCCATATCCCATGTAATCTTTTTTATTATTTTGTTTGTTGTATAAATGCTCGTAACCATGCATCGCTATTTCCCAGCCTTGGTTTTTTAAATTTTTAATTTCACTCCAAAAATTAAAAGCGCACATGGGATAAGATTTTAATTCTTGATCTTCATTTTTAGGGATAACACCAATTATTGGTTTTACTTTATAAGTATTAAATAATTTTTTTACTTTTTCCATCATTTTCCAATTCATGTTAGGGGCTATATCATCTAAGCGAAAAACATAACCTTCTTTTTGAATTAAATTACTAAAAAGTGTTTTCATTTTATTTTAATATTTTTTTATAAATTGGTTTTAAAATTAATTTTATTTTTAACAAAAAATATAAAATAAATCCACGCCAACTAATTAATTGAATGTGATTAAATAAAAAACTTGATCTATTTGACCAGCTTTTTTTATAGGATTCATCACCTAGAGTAAAATCAAAAATTTCAATTTTTTTTGATAAAGACCATCGAACTAAAAGTGCGATTAATAATCTTCCCGGAGAAAATTTACCTAAATTTTTTTCCTTCATTGAAAGCAGCAAATAGTAAAATCTATTTTTATAAATTACACCCCAATGAATAGCTATTAATTCAGAATTTAGCAAAAGTGCACTTACCTGTGTTTTAATTCCATTGAAAATATTTTTTTCAAATTCTTTGTAAAAATTAAGATCTTTTTTATCAAAAAGTTTTTGAATTTTTTGAGAAGATAATCTTGTATTTTTTTGTTTTATTAATTCGTCAATATATTTATTTTTTTCATTTACATCTTTAATAATTTTAAAACTTACTTTTCCTAATTTTTTTAGTAATTTTTTTTTTCTTAAATTTTGAATATGAAAATTCTTTTTTAATGTTTGAGTTATATATTCTTTCCAAGATCTTGGTAGGGCGATATAATATGTAGTGCTGTCTTTATGGTTTTTAAGAAAGTCTACAAATGGATTTTTTACTTTACCAATATATTCCGGTTGTTTATTAAAATAAATTAAGTCAACTTTTGGAATTAGCTTAATAATTTTTTTCCACAAATTGATAAATTCTATTTTATTTAAATTAAAATCTTTACTTATCAAAGGTGACATGTAATCAGCATGTTTGTCGCCAGCCCATTTTAAAATTTTTAAATTTTTTTTATTTTCGATTTCAAAAGGTAAAATACATAGAATTTTTGATTCTAATGCTACTTTAACTATACAAATTGAATTATTTTTATCATTATCCCGAAAGTTTCTTGCCCAATTTTTAAACCAATCGTAACTTTGAAAACAATAGTTATGAGAAATTACTTCAAAATTTTGCCAATGTGCTTTTAATTCAATATTAAGCTCAGAAAAAACTTTAATTTCGTATTTCATTATGTTAGTTAATTCACTTTAAACATGCTATTTTTTAAAACATTCATAAAATTTCTATCTACTAAAATTGTAACTTTAAAGTTTTTGGAAAGACTTTCCCAGAACATAATTTGGAGAAAAATAATGGCAAAGAAAAGACCAAAAATTGTTTCAAGTGCAAATGGAAAACTAAATGCAGAATCGTGGGATAAGTTATTGAGACACAAGGTTTGGGACAAAGTTCCGGAGCATATTGATGCCAATAAAGATGTTTTGTACATGGAGTTTGGTGTATGGAAAGGCGACTCAATAAAATACTTTGCTGAAAAATTTAAAAGCCAAAATTCAGAATTTTATGGATTTGATACTTTTACTGGAATGCCTGAAGGCTGGAGACATATGCAAAAAGGTCATTACGACCTCTCTGGAAACACACCCGATGTAAAAGATAATAGAATAAAATTTATTAAAGGTTTGTTTCAAGAATCTCTTCCAGGATTTTTAAAAAATTTAAAACAAAATTCTAAAGATAAAATTATAATAGTCCATCTAGATGCAGTTTTACATTCTTCAACTTTGTTTACTTTGTTTAAATTAGATGAATATATTAATAGTTATTATTTTATATTTGATCAACTAGGCACTGACGAGTGTCGTGCCTTCAATAGCTTTAACGAAGCAAAAACAAAAGATTATGATTTATATTTAGCTAGCATGTGGAACTATGGTCCCGAGGTAGTTTTTGGAAAGTATAAAAATTAGTTTCTTTCAAATTAAAGTAAATAATATATGGTGCGCCCGGAAGGAGTTGAACCCTCAACCTTCTGGTCCGAAGCCAGACGCTCTATCCAGTTGAGCTACGAGCGCTTTAATATATAATTTATACAATATATAAAATATTTTATGAATGAAAAAATTTATAATTATAATGTTTTCGCCAAATATAACGAAAGTAGAATTGATAAATTTTTGCAATCACATTCAGATAAAACAAGTAGAACTAAAATTCAAAATTTAATTCGTGAAGGTTTCGTTAAATTAAACGATAAAACAATTAAAGAAGTATCCAAAAAAATAAAAACAAACGATAAAATTAGAATTATATTTCCTCCTCCAAAAGAAACTCATATTAGACCTCAAAAAATACCGCTGGATATTTTATATGATGACAATGATATAGTAATAATCAATAAACCCCCTGGACTTGTAGTTCATCCAGGCGCAGGAAATCATGATCGTACATTAGTAAATGCTTTATTGTTTCACTATAATAAAAAACTTTCAAGCATTGGTGGAAAATTAAGACCAGGAATAGTTCATAGAATAGATAAAGATACGAGCGGAATAATTGTAGTAGCAAAAAATGACATAGCTCATAATAATTTATCAAAACAATTTAGCTCTCATACAATCAAAAGAACTTATGAAGCTTTGGTCTGGGGTTCTTTAAAACCTAAAAATGGAAAGATAAATGAAAGAATTGGAAGAAATATTAAAAATAGACAACTTATGTCAGTCAGAAAAAATACTGGAAAGGTGGCAATCACAAATTATAAGACTTTAGAAATTTTTCAAAATTCTAGCTTACCTAAAATAAGTTTAATTGAATGCAAGCTTGAAACCGGTAGAACGCACCAAATAAGAGTTCACATGAGCTTTAAAGGAAATCCTATTCTTGGAGATAAGTCTTATGGAAAATCCAAAGAAAAATTTAAAAAAATTGATGGCAAAGTAGAAAAACAAATAAAAAACTTTAATCGACAGGCTTTGCACGCAAAAAGTTTGGGTTTTATTCATCCCAAAAATAATAAAGAATTTTTTTTCGAAGCAAAAAAACCAAAAGATTTTGAAACTCTTGTTAAAACCCTTAAAAAAGCTAGTTTTTAGAAGTCTTGTAATTGCCATTATTTAATAATACATATCCCTCACACAATGAATTCAAGAACTAGAGATGTAAATTTACCAACAATACAATTAGAGGGTAGTTTATCTAATTACCTCTCTCAAATAAAAAAATTTCCTATGCTTACGGCAGAAGAAGAATACATGCTTGCAAAAAGTTGGCAGGATAGAGGAAATTTAAAATCAGCACAAAAATTAGTAACAAGTCACTTAAGATTAGTTGCAAAAATAGCTATGGGATACAGAGGTTACGGATTGCCTATTAGCGAATTAGTTTCAGAGGGAAATATTGGTTTGATGCAGGCTGTAAAAAAATTTGATCCTGAAAAAGGTTTTAGACTCGCGACATATGCGATGTGGTGGATAAAAGCGTCTATACAAGAATATATTTTAAGGTCATGGAGTCTAGTAAAAATGGGAACAACGACAGCTCAAAAAAAACTCTTCTTTAATTTAAAAAAAATAAAAAACCAATTATCAGCCTCAAATACAGGAGATATGAATCCAGAACACGTTAACGAAATATCAAAAAGATTAAATGTTAAAAAAGATGAAGTTATTTCAATGAACAGAAGAATGTATGGTAAAGAAAAATCATTAAACGCACCCATAAAAGATGATGATGCCACTGAATGGCAGGACTGGATTGTGGATAATAGTTTAGACCAAGAGCTAAAATTATCTCAACAACAAGAGTTAGAAGAAAGAAAAAAATTAATGAATGAATCTTTAGGCATACTAAATGATAGAGAAAAACAAATATTGGTAGCTCGAAAATTATCTGAAAACGCTTCAACTTTAGAAGATTTAAGTAAAAAATATAAAATAAGCAGAGAAAGAATTAGGCAAATTGAGACAAAAGCTTTTGAAAAACTTCAAAAAGCAATGCTTAATGCATCTAAATCAAAAAATTTACTTCCAAAAAATTAATTTCCAAAAGGATTTTCCAAAAGAATTGTATCTTCTCTTTCGGGGCTTGTTGAAATACTTGAAATTTTAACACCTACAAAATCTTCTATAGCATGAATGTATTTTTTGGCATTATCTGGAAGCTCTTC
Organism: uncultured Pelagibacteraceae bacterium; assembly: GCA_902589795.1. Taxonomy (GTDB): domain Bacteria; phylum Pseudomonadota; class Alphaproteobacteria; order Pelagibacterales; family Pelagibacteraceae; genus AG-414-E02. The sequence goes on from CACIUJ010000006.1 coordinate 40,423, forward strand.
CAAATTTCTAATACCTTTGGTTGAACTTTTCCATCCTGAAAATGTTTTATAAATAGGTTTAACTTTTAATTGATCTTCTGTGGATGCAGGCAAATGGTCTATTTTTTTTCCATTAATTTCATATTCAGTGCACATTTTAATTTCCGCTAATTCGTCTAATACGTCTAATTTTGTAAGCGCTATAGCGTCTATACCAGATATTTTTGTGCTCTGTCTTACAAGGATGCCATCAAACCAACCACATCTTCTTTTTCTACTAGTGACTGTTCCAAATTCTTTTCCTTTTTCTCCTAATAATTTTCCAATTTCATTATTTAATTCAGTTGGAAATGGTCCTTCCCCCACTCTTGTTGTATAAGCTTTTGTTATACCTAAAACATAATCAATAGTATTTGGCCCACAACCTGAACCGATGGCGGCAGACGCAGACACTGTATTAGAAGAAGTAACAAACGGATATGTGCCGTGATCTACATCCAATAAAATACCTTGGGCTCCTTCAAATAATATTTTTTTCTGTTTTGATTTATATTCATCTATTTTTTTCCATACAGGTTTTGAAAATTTCAATATTTCAGGAGCTATTTGCAATAATTCTTTTTTTAGATTATCTTTTTTAAATATTTTTTTTCCTAAACCTTGTCTTATTGAATTATGATGAGCGAGAGCAATTTCCAATCTATTATTCAAATTTTTTTCAGAAGCTAAATCCATAACTTTAATAGATCTTCTTCCAACTTTATCTTCGTAGGCTGGCCCAATTCCTCTTCTTGTCGTTCCAATTTTAGATTTACCAGCAGCATCTTCACGTATTTCATCCATTTCTTTATGAAAAGGAAGAATAAGATTTGCCGACTCAGAGAGTATTAAATTATTTTCATCTATATTCACACCCTTAGATTTAATTTCTTTTATTTCATCAAGTAATGCCCATGGGTCTACAACAACACCATTTCCAATTACTGAAATTTTATTTTTTCTCACTATGCCAGATGGTAACAACCTAAGCTTATATGTAACTCCATTTACAACCAAAGTATGGCCAGCGTTATGACCTCCCTGGAAACGAACAACTATGTCAGCTTCGCTAGAAAGCCAATCGACAATCTTTCCTTTTCCTTCGTCACCCCATTGAGACCCAACAACAACTACATTTTTCATTATCTAAATTTTTTATCTATTAATATTGAATTTAAATGGTTTATAGGACCGTGTCCTTTTCCATAATTAAGGTTAGATCCTATTGCCTGGTTAACATATTTAATTCCCAACTCACAGGATTTCTTTAAAGGTTTTCCACATGATAGAAAAGTTGTGATTGCACTTGATAAAGCGCAACCTGTTCCATGGGTATTTCTCGTATTAATTTTTTTGTTTTTAAAAATTTTTACTTCTTTTCTATTCAATAAGATATCCTCTATATACTTAGTTTTTTTGTGACCACCTTTAACCAAAACATTTTTTGCTCCTAATTGAAGCAGAATATTGCCAGCACGAATCATGTCTTTTAAATTTTTTATTTTTGTATTTGTTAAAATTTCAGCTTCAGGAATATTAGGTGTTATGAGGTAAATTTCTTTAATCAGTTTTTTTTTCAAAACTTTAATTGCTGATTTATTAATTAATCTAGTACCTCCTTTTGCAACCATAACGGGGTCAAGAACAATCTTGGAGGTTTTAACTTTTTTTAGTGCTTTTAAAACAGATTGAATTACCTGAGAAGAATGAAGCATTCCAATTTTCACGCCGTTTGGCTTTATATCTTTGCACGTAAATAAAATTTGTTTTTCAATTTCTATAGGATTAATAGAAATAACTGAGTTTACTCCTGTCGTATTCTGGGCTGTAATTGCAGTAACAGCTGTCATTGCATAACCTCCTAAAGCAGTAACTGTCTTAATATCAGCTTGAATCCCAGCGCCTCCGGAAGAGTCAGATCCTGCTATTATTAAAATTTTAGATTTAGGTTTCAATTTTTACTTTATTGATCGTTTAATTATTTTAATACATTTTAAAATCAAGTTCTTATTATATGATTCACCCATAATTCTTATCTTCGGTTCTGTTCCTGACTTTCTGATCAATAATCTTCCGTGTCCATTCATTAGTTTGTTGGCTTTTTTAATTGCTTTTTTACTTTTATTTTTACTAATAATATTTTTGTTTTTAACTATTACATTTTCTAATATTTGTGGCAAAGGTTTAAAAACGTTAAGCAGTTCACTAGCTTTATTCCCTTTTCTTAAAGAAAAAAGTACTTCTAAAGCAACCATTAAACCATCACCAGTAGTTGCAAATTTTCCAAGAATTATATGTCCAGATTGTTCACCACCAAGATTAAAGTTCATTTTTTTCATTTTTTCTTTAACATACCTATCACCTACATTGGATCTAAAAAATTTTATTTTTTTACTTTTTAAAAAACTTTCTAAGCCATAATTAGACATTAAAGTTCCAATTACCCCACCCTTCAAAATTTTTTTTGATTTCCATCTTCGTGCAAGCATTGCGATAATCTGGTCTCCGTCAATAATTTTACCTTTTTCATCACACATAATAATTCTGTCAGCATCGCCATCGAAGGAAATGCCAACTTGGGCTTTATTTTTTTTTACGGATGACTGAATTTTCATTGGATATGTAGATCCACATTTATCATTAATATTTAGCCCATTTGGTTTTGTACCCATGCAGAAAACTTTTGCTCCAAGACTTTTTAGTAATTTAGGAGCTGCTATATATCCAGCTCCATTTGCACAATCTAAAACTATCTTTGTATTTTTTAAATTAAAATTTTTAGGAAAATTTTTCTTTAATATTTCTATATATCTATCATTTCCATCTTCTAATCTTTTAACTCTGCCTAGCATCTTAGGATTTGAAAGTTGTTTTGTGTTTTTTGCATCAATTAATTTTTCAATTTTTTTTTCTATTTTGTCTGATAGTTTCATGCCGTCAGGACCGAACAATTTAAGTCCATTGTCATAATAAGGATTGTGGGATGCTGTTATCATAATCCCCATATTTGCCTTCATTAATCTTGTTAACATTGCTAGCCCATTTGTTGGTAAAGGACCTAAAGTAAACACGTGCATTCCGCCTGAAACTAAACCAGAAACTAAAGCCGGCTCTAATGTATACCCGGACAATCTCGTGTCTTTAGCAATTATCGCTGTCTGCTTTGTTTTTTTAAGATTTTTAAAATAGGTTCCAGCAGCCAAACCAAATTTAAAAAATTTTTCTCCTGTTATATTTCCTTGGTTGACGGTACCTCTAATACCATCTGTTCCAAAATATTTATTTCCCATGAATTATTTTGTGTTTAAAATTTTACTAAAAACTAAAATTCCTTGTTTTATTTCTTTAACATTATGAACTCTGAATAGCTGAACTCCTTGTAAAAGTCCATACAACACTGATGATAGAGTTCCTCCTGTACGATCTTCTGTATCAAGTTTTGTTACTATATGTTCTATAAATCTTTTTCTAGAAGTCCCTATAAGGATAGGACATCCTAAACTATGAAAAGTTGACAATTTAGATAATATTCTTAAATTGTGTTTCAAATTTTTTCCAAAACCAATACCTGGGTCAATTATAATTGACTCTTTTTTAATTTTTTTTCTTATAAAAAAATTAATTTTTTTTTCAAAAAAATCAAAAATATCCAATAGCGCATCATCATATTTTGGATTTTTTTGCATTGCGTCTGGCGTTCCTTGCATATGATGTAAAACGAAGGGTAAGTTTTTATATCTTTTTAAAATACCGATAGATTTTTTATCAAAATTAAAACCTGATACATCATTAATAATATCTACTCGATTTTTCAAACCTTTTTTCATTACATAAGATTTTCTTGTATCTAATGATAAAATCATTTTTGGAAATTTTTTTTTTAAACTAGTTATAATTTTTTCTATTCTTTTCCATTCATCTTTTTCGTTTACCAAGATTGACCCAGGTCTAGTAGATTCTCCACCAACATCTATTATGGAAGCCCCATTTTTTTTCATAAGTTCTGTCTGTTTAATTGCATCTGATGCATTAAAAAATAAACCTCCGTCGGAAAAACTGTCTGGAGTGACATTGAGAATGCCCATGATATGGGTTTTTTTGAAATCAAGATTTAAAATATTTTTTCTTTTTGAAGTTATTTTTTTTAAATCACTTTTAATAATAAAAAATATTTTTTTATCTAAGCTATTTATCTCATTAATAGAATAAAACTTACTTATGATTTTTTTTTTACTTTTTCTCTCAAAAACTTCTATTTGATCAAATGCTATATTTGTATTACCTGCCAAAGGTAAGGCTTTTCCTTTTGAAATAATCTTTTTGGCATAACTTCCATAATAAAAATTACACGGACGTGTGTAATATTTTCGCATTTAAGAACTAAAGGGCTGGCTTTGGCTTTAAACCCAAAGAACCAAGCGCGGAAGATTCTTCTTTTTTGGTAGAATCTTCATCTTTTGCTCGTTTTGGTTGGACATTTTTTAATATTAAATCTTTAATTTCTTCACCGCTTAAAGTCTCATAAACTAATAACGCTTTAGCCAATTTATGTAAATCATCTAATTTTTCAGTAAGAATTTTTTTTGCTCTTTCGTATCCCTTATCAACAATTCTTTTAACCTCTGCATCAACTTTTTTCGAAGTTTCTTCTGACATATGTTCCTGTCTTGTAATTTGCCTTCCAAGAAAAACTTCATCTTCGTTTGCTCCATAACTTAGAGGACCAAGGTCTTTACTCATACCAAATTTTGTAACCATATCTTTTGCTAGCTTAGTTGCCATTTGAATATCTGATGACGCTCCAGATGTTACCTTGTCGTGTCCAAAAATCATTTCTTCTGCAACTCTACCGCCCATAGCTTTAGATATATTTGCTTCTAGATATTCTCTTGAATGAGAATATTTATCTCTTTCTGGTAATGTCCAAACTACTCCTAAAGCTCTACCCCTAGGTATGATGGTAGCTTTATGAATAGGATCAGAAGCGCTTTCGTTTAATGCGACTATAGCATGACCACCTTCATGGTAAGCTGTTAATTTTTTATCATCTTCTGTCATGACCATAGATCTTCTTTCGGAACCCATCATTACTTTGTCTTTGGCTTCCTCAATATCTATCATGGTTACAATTCTTTTATTTTTTCTAGCTGCTAGCAACGCAGATTCATTAACTAAATTTGCAAGATCTGCTCCGGAGAAACCAGGGGTTCCTCTTGCAATAGTTCTTAATTTAACATCTGGCCCTATAGTAATTTTTTTAATATGGACTTTTAAAATTGCTTCTCTACCTACAATATCAGGATTAGCAACAACCACCTGTCTATCAAATCTTCCCGGTCTAAGTAAAGCCGGGTCTAAAACATCTGGTCTATTTGTTGCAGCAATTATGATCACGCCTTCGTTAGTATCGAAACCATCCATCTCTACTAATAATTGATTTAAAGTTTGTTCTCTTTCATCGTTTCCACCTCCAAGACCAGCTCCTCTACTTCTTCCAACAGCATCTATTTCGTCAATAAAAATTATGCATGGCGCATTTTTTTTTCCTTGTTCCATCATATCTCTAACTCTTGAAGCTCCAACGCCGACGAACATTTCCACGAAATCAGATCCTGATATTGTAAAAAATGGAACGTTTGCTTCTCCAGCTATTGCTTTTGCTAGTAAAGTTTTTCCAGTTCCTGGTGGTCCTATTAACAAAGCCCCTTTTGGAATTTTTCCCCCAAGTCTTCTAAATTTTCTTGGATCTTTTAAGAACTCAACTATTTCTTCTACTTCTTCTTTTGCTTCATCTATTCCGGCAACATCATTGAATGTAACTTTTCCTCTAGCTTCTGATAACAATTTTGCTTTGGATCTTCCAAAACCCATTGCTCCACCTTTTCCACCTTGCATTTGTCGCATGAAAAATATCCAAACACCTATTAACAAAAGCATTGGAAACCATGACAAAAGTATACCTAGTAAAGAAGGCATTTTGTCTTCTGTAGGAGTCGCAGTTATGCTCACTCCTTTTGCAGTTAATTTTTCAACTAAATTTGGATCATCTGGAGCATAAGTATTAAAAACTGTACCATCAGATAGAACACCTTTTATTTCATTTCCTGTTATTTCTACTTGAACAATTCTTCCATCATCAAGATTTTTTAAAAAACTTGAAAAAGAAACTTGTTCCGAAACCATGGATTTTTTAGGATTTTGAAAAAGTTGAAATAAGCCTACCACAAGCAGGACTATTAAACCCCACATCATCAAGTTTTTCAAATTCATATAGTATTAAAGATAAGCATTATTTTTAACTAAACAAGTGTCTATTTGTCTTAATAAATTTATAATATTACTCATTTATTTAGATATTGAGATGTTTTTAGAGCCCTTTCCTCCTTAGTTATTGTGAGAAAATTATCCTTTTTTTCAATTAAACAACCACCTAAAGTAGATTTAAGATATTGCGTCCTTTTTATACGATTAATCAAATTAATAATTTTTCTTGATCTGGGTGGATAGTAATTTCCTGAAACTAGTGAAAGAATATCTGAAAAAGATTTAAAAACTATTTCTTCTGCCTCTTCTATAAACATTCCTTTGTTTATTAAACATTTATTTTTTTTTACAAATGATACATGTTTATATAGAGCTTTATTTTTGTAATAATTTAATGCCTTGTTTGCTAATAGCAAATTATTGATTGTTTTAATAATATTTGAAGTATTTAACCCTTCAGTTTCCATTTTTTTTCTATATTTTCTAATCTTAACTCGCAAAAACTTATCATTATCATTAGATGGATCTTCAATGAAATTTTTAAAAAAATTTAAAGTTGTAAATTTTAAACTATCTTTTTTAATATTTAAAAAAGGTCTAATAATTTTCAGTCTATCATTATAATTAACGCTATCATGCATAGAAGATAGGCCTGTTAAGCCACTACCTCTAAATAATCTAATAAAAAAATTTTCTATTTGATCATCAGCGTGATGTGCGGTTAATAAAAATTTTACTTTTTT
>CACIUJ010000007.1 GCA_902589795.1 uncultured Pelagibacteraceae bacterium
TTATTAAGATTTGAAGATTCTAAATCAGTTAAAAAAGAACAAATTTTGTCTATTAAATCTTGCTTAAGTAAAAAAAATTTTAAAACTGAAATTGCTTTTAGACCAGCCAGAGTTTTAATGCAAGATTATACAGGTATACCAGCAGTAGCTGATTTAGCAGCAATGCGTGACGCTGTGAAATCAAAAAAAAAAGATCCTAAAAAAATAAATCCGTTATCAACAGTTGACTTAGTCATTGATCATTCTGTAATGGTGGATGCATATGCTTCTAAAGATTCTTTTAAAAAAAATGTTGAAAAAGAATTTTCAAGAAATGGAGAACGTTACTCTTTTTTAAAATGGGGACAGCAAGCGTTTAACAACTTCCGAGTTGTCCCACCAGGCACTGGAATCTGTCATCAAGTTAATTTGGAATATTTATCAAAGGTTGTTTGGTCATCTGATAATTTTGCTTATCCAGATACACTTGTAGGAACTGATAGTCACACAACTATGGTTAATGGCCTTTCCGTTCTTGGTTGGGGAGTAGGTGGAATAGAAGCGGAAGCAGCGATGTTGGGACAACCAATATCAATGTTAATCCCTGATGTTGTCGGTTTTAAAATTAATAATAAGCTTTCAGAAGGAACTACAGCTACCGATTTAGTTTTAACCATAGTTCAAATATTAAGACAGGAAGGAGTAGTTGGAAAATTTGTTGAGTTTTATGGTGATGGACTAAAAAATCTTTCATTGGCAGATCGAGCGACTATTGCAAACATGGCGCCCGAATATGGGGCAACTTGTGGTTTTTTTCCCATAGATGAAGAAACTCTAAAATATTTAAAATTTTCTGGCAGAGATTCACATACAATTTCACTTGTAGAAAAATATTCTAAAGAACAAGGACTTTGGGCTGACGAAAATATTTCTTTTTCTAAAATTTTAGATTTGGATTTATCTAAAGTTGTTCCAAGTATTTCAGGTCCTAAACGCCCTCAAGACAAAGTTTTATTATCAGAATCTTCCAAATCATTTATGAAATCTTTTAAAAAAAGTATGAATAGGGAAAACATGAAAGAAGAAATAGTTTCAGGTGAAAAATTCAAATTAAAAGATGGAAATATTGTTATAGCTGCGATTACATCATGTACTAACACTTCAAATCCAAGCGTACTTATAGGAGCAGGCCTACTTGCAAAAAAGGCTGTAGAAAAGGGGTTAAAAGTAAAACCCTGGGTAAAAACTTCTTTGGCACCAGGCTCTCAAGTTGTTACAGACTATCTTGAAAAAGCTGGTTTAAATAAATATTTGGATCAACTTGGTTTTCATTTAGTCGGCTATGGCTGCACAACTTGTATAGGTAATTCGGGACCCTTAAAAGAAAATATTTCCCAAGCAATACAAAAAGGAAATTTATATGCAGTTTCAGTTTTATCTGGAAATAGAAATTTTGAGGGAAGAATTAATCCTGATGTAAAAGCAAACTATCTTGCTTCACCACCTTTAGTTGTTGCTTACGCGTTAGCAGGCTCAATGAATTTTGATTTACATAAAGAACCTTTGGGTAAAGATAAGGAAGGGAAAAATATCTTTTTAAAAGATATATGGCCATCAAACAAAGAGATTGAAGAGTTAATTTTAACCTCAATAAATGCAGAAATGTTTTCTAAGCGTTACTCAAGAGTTTCAGAAGGTTCAGATGATTGGAAAAAAATTAAAACTACTGAAAGCAGCATTTATAATTGGAACGAAAGCTCTACTTATGTAAAAAAACCACCTTTTTTTGAAAAAATGTCAGATAACCCAGAAGGTTTTAAAAAAATTACTGATGCAAGACCATTAGTAATATTAGGTGATATGATAACTACGGACCATATATCTCCAGCTGGTTCTATAAAAAAAGATAGTCCCACGGGTGATTATTTTATGAAACATCAGGTTCAACAGAAAGATTTTAATTCTTACGGAGCAAGAAGGGGTAATCATGAAGTTATGGTACGCGGAGCATTTGGAAATATAAGAATAAGAAATGAAATGGCACCTGGAACTGAAGGGGGTTTTACTAAACTATATCCCGAAGGAAAGGTTATGAGCATTTACGAGGCAGCTATGGAATATAAAAAAAGAGGAAACGATCTCGTTGTAATTGCAGGTAAAGAATATGGAGCAGGATCCTCTAGAGATTGGGCAGCAAAAGGTACAAAATTACTAGGAGTAAAAGCTGTCATTGCAGAAAGTTTTGAAAGAATACATAGATCAAATTTGATTGGAATGGGAATACTTCCTCTTCAATTCAAGGATGGATTTAATAAAAGTAAACTAAAACTTAAGGGATCTGAGCTTATTACTATTATTAACATAGACAAAGGGATAACCCCGGGTCAAGAAGTTGAATGCGAAATTAAATACGCAGATGGAGTAGCTAAAAAGATTAATTTACTTTCCAGAATTGATACGGCAAATGAAGTTGAATATTATAAAAATGACGGAATATTAAAATACGTTTTAAGAAGCATGTTATAATGAGAAATATTAAAGTAAAAGTTTACAAATCATCAGCTAAATTAAAAAAAGAAGATCAACTTGCTTGGAAAATTGCTGAAATTACTTCAGATAAAGCTCCTTTAAATGAAAATGCAATTGATATGGTTATTAACAGGATTATTGATAATGCTTCAGTAGCAATAGCATCATTTCAAAGACGACCTGTTATTTCTGCAAGGGAAATGGCTTTAGCCCACCCAAGGGAAAATGGAGCAACAGTTTTTGGAATAAACTCAAATCAAAAATTTCATTGTGAATGGGCAGCCTGGGCAAATGGAACAGCGGTAAGAGAATTAGATTTTCACGATACTTTTTTAGCTGCAGACTATAGTCATCCAGGAGACAACATTCCTCCAATTTTAGCAGTTGCTCAACAAAAAAATTCAAATGGCATGGATTTAATCAGAGGAATTATTACAGGATATGAAGTTCAAGTTAATCTCGTTAAGGGAATTTGTTTGCATGAACATAAAATTGATCACATAGCTCATTTAGGACCAAGTGTGGCAGCAGGAATTGGATCTTTGTTAAATCTTGATACAGAAACTATTTATCAATCTATTCAACAAGCTTTGCATACAACAGTTTCAACAAGGCAATCTAGAAAAGGAGAAATTTCAAGTTGGAAAGCATTTGCACCAGCTCATGCTGGAAAATTAGCTATCGAAGCAGTTGATAGAGCAATGAGAGGAGAAGAAGCACCGAGTCCAATTTATGAAGGTGAAGATAGTGTAATAGCTTATGTTCTTTCGGGACCCAAGGCAAAATACACTGTTCCTTTGCCAAAAGTTAATGAAGAAAAAAAAGCTATTTTAGAAACTTATACCAAAGAACATTCAGCTGAATACCAGTCGCAAGCATTGATTGACTTAGCAAGAAGTTTAAATAAAAAAATAAAAAATATTTCTGATATTAAAAAAATTGAAATTTATACAAGTCATCACACTCACAATGTAATTGGAACTGGAGCAAACGATCCACAAAAAATGGATCCAAAAGCAAGCAGAGAAACACTTGATCATTCCATCATGTATATTTTCGCAGTGGCCCTAGAAGATGGAAAATGGCATCATGTAGATTCCTATACTCCGGAAAGAGCTAACACCAAAAGTACCGTTGAGTTGTGGAAAAAGATCAAAACATTTGAGGATAAAAAATGGACAAAAAAATACCATGATACCAATCCAAACAAGAAAAGCTTTGGAGGAAGAGTGATAATTAAAATGAAAGATGGCTCAAAAATTGCTGATGAAATTAGTGTTGCGGATGCTCATCCTAACGGGAAAAAACCATTTAAAAGAAAAGACTATATTAATAAATTTGAAACATTAACAAAATTCATTATTGATGAAGAGGAAAGCAAAAGATTTCTAAATGATGTACAAAATTTAAGAAACATGACTAAATCAGAGCTTCATAAATTAAACATTAAGGTTAAATCAGACCAAAAAAATTCTATTTCTAAAAAAGCTATATTTTAATAAATGAAAATTTATTATTTAATAATAATTTTTATTTTTAATTTTAGCATCGCAAATGCTCAAGATTTTAAACTGGTAAAAATTATAGATGGTTTAAAGTCACCATGGAGTTTGTCATTTATTAATCAAAATGAGGCTTTAATAACAGAAAAGTCAGGAAATATAATTTATATCGATATTCAAAAAAAAGAACTACAAAATATAAAGCATAACTTAAAAATTCTAGAATATGGTCAAGGAGGGTTACTTGATATTTTATTTAAAAATAAAGATGTTTATGTTTCTTATTCTGAGGATAGAGGTAACTGGCATACAAGCACATCAGTAGCAAAAGGTGAATTAAACAAAAATAATATTAAATTCAAAAATATCTTTAGAGCTAAACCACCAATAGAATCTCAGTATCATTTTGGCTCAAGGTTGGTAATTAAAGATAAGTATCTTTTTATAACAGCTGGTGAAAGAGGTAAAGGTATGATTGCACAAGATCCATCTAAACATCCAGGCAGTATAATAAGAATAAATCTTGACGGATCTATTCCCAAGGATAATCCAAAATTTAAAAATAAGAAAAATTGGCTACCTGAAATTTTTCAAATAGGTATAAGAAATCCACAGGGAATGGCTCTGTCACCCTTTGATAATAAAATTTATTTAAGCAATCATGGCGCTAAGGGTGGCGATTGGTTTGGTGCAGTTAAGTACGGGGAAAATTACGGATGGAAAATTTTAGGATGGGGTGGAAAGAATTATTCAGGTACAAAAATAGGTCCTAAATGGAAACCAGGTTTTACAAAAGCAATTAAATATTGGGTACCATCAATAGCTGTTAGTGCAATTACAATTTATAAAGGTGAAGAATTTAAAGAATGGAATGGAGATGCTTTAATTACGTCACTTAAAGATGAATCTTTAAGAAAAATTAAATTTAAAGGTAATGAATTTATTAATGAAGATATTATTTTTAAAGGGAATATTGGACGAATTAGAGATATTAAGATCCAGCCAGATACGGGTAAATTATTTTTTTTAAGTGACGATGGTAGTCTTTGGCAAATGAAAAAATAATTAGTTTTTAATTTTAAAACCAAGAAGCAAATGGTGCGTTGATTGTAAGCACTCCGTAATCCAATAATCCTCCAATAATTAATTGTACAGCTACTAATAAAATTACTGCTAGGCCAACATATCCAACCCATTTGTGATCTTGAATAAATTTTGCAAAATATGTAGCTAATGCTCCTACCAAAATTACGGACAAAACTAAACCAAATAGTAACAGCAAGTAATGTTCTTTTGCTGCTCCAGCTACTCCTAAAACATTATCAAAACTTAGAGTAATATCTGCAATTAAAACTTTATAAACTCCACTCATGAAAGAAGGTTCTTTTGATTGCTTGGTTGGTGATTTTATTTTTTTTACAGTAAATAAATCTATTCTAAGTTCATTAACAATCCATAAAAGAAGCGCACCTCCAATTAACTTGATAAAAGCAAATTGAAGTAAAAAAGTTGCAGAAAAAGCAAATATAACTCTGAATATAAAAGCGGCAAAAACTCCCCACATAATGATTTGCTTTCTGTTTTTAGGAGCAAAATTTGCCGCGACCATACCAATGATGATGGCGTTATCGGCAGCCATTACTATGTCTATAAATACAATTTGAATAAATATTAGTGTTTCTTCTATCACTTTAAATTTTTTTCTGAGTATAGCACTTAAATAAAAGGATTATAAGCCCATTGTAAAATTGCTTGTCTTTGTCTTCTTCTGCAATAAATATCCCCTGGTTCACAATTTTTCTTGATCGCTGTCACATGTCTTTTGAATGCTTTCCATCTTTTAATTTGAATTTCATCTATATGAGGAATTCTTCTTCCATTTTTAAATCTGCAATACCATTGAAACCAACCCAATGGATCTTCTTTAAAGATCCATCCTTTATTAAGCCATTCTTTTCTGGTTAAACCTGCCTTAACTTTGAATCTATTATTTTTAACATCAAAATTTTTACTTAATTTTGCTTTTTTAAACCAAGATTTTGGATATTCTTTTATTTTTTTTCCAAAATAGGAACCTCCAAATACACCAAGTTCTAGCATTTTTTTTGGTGATAGTTGAGGCTTAAACAACTTGTAAAAGTCGTGTGATTTTAATTTTTTTTTTATTATTGTTTTCAAGTTAAATAAATTTTTTTAATTTATTTAGTGGTTTTAATGAAATTCCAGATTTAATCAATCCTTCTTTAATTTTTTTTGCTGTACTAACAGCGCTTTTTCCATCTCCGTGCACACAAATAGAATCTATTTCGCAAGGGATCTGCTTTCCCGAGTAACAATTTAGTGATTGGTTTTCTACCATTTTTATAACATGTTTTTTCGAAATTTCAGGGTCTGTTATCATTGCATTATTTTTTTTTCTGGAAACTAAATTACCATCATCTTCGTAATTTCTATCAGCGAATATTTCTGCAGCAACTTTTAGATCAAGTTTTTTTCCAGCCTTTTCCATTTGTGATCCAGTTGGAACTAAAAATATTAAATCTTTATTTGTTTCAATAATTGATTCAGAAATTATTTTTGCTAAATCATAGTTTTCACAAGCCATATTATTTAAAGCTCCGTGGGGTTTAACGTGTGTAACTTTTGTTCCCTTTTTATTAGCAATGTCTGTTAAAATGTTAATTTGATCTATAATCAATTTTCTTATTTCTTTAGGCGGTAAATCAAGTCTCTTTCTTCCAAAATTTTCTGGATCATTAAAAGAAGGATGGGCTCCTATACTTACGTTATTTTTTTTGGAAATTTCTATTGTTTTTGCCATAGTCACCTTATCACCAGCGTGATATCCGCAGGCAATATTCGCAGAATTAACAATACTTAGTAACAATGGATCATTTTCTGTTGAATGTAATTTTGAACTTTCGCCTAAATCGCAATTAATATTAATTTCCATTTTTTAAATCCATAGTTTATTTAATTAAGAATAGGAACTATTATATCAATTTATGTTCAAGAAACTAAACAATATTGGTGATTGTGGAATCGCATGCGATTTTGGAGATGAAGTTAATAGAAGCATAAATACTAGTGTTATCAAATTATTTCACCATATAAAAAAGGAAGTTTCAAAAGGAAATTTGGAAGGAGTATTAAATTACACTCCTTCATATAACAAGTTAATTATAAATTTTGATCTTGAAAAAATAAATTCATCGAAAATAAAAGATTTTTTAAATTCCGTAGATTTTTCAAAACTAAACATTTCTCAAAGCAGCAAAACATGGACAATTCCTATTTGTTATGATTTTGAAATGGACCTACTAAATATGAGCAAGACTTTAAAAATGAATAGAGATGAAATTATAGATGTTCATTTAAATACAAATTTTTTTATTTATATGGTTGGTTTTATTCCCGGTCACCCATTTATGGGTGACCTAGATTCAAAGCTTTTTTTAAATCGATTAAAAACACCCAGAGTTAAAATACCAGCAGGATCAGTTGGTATTGTAGAAAAATTTTGCAATATTTATTCTTACGAGAGTCCTGGCGGCTGGAATATTATAGGAAGAACTCCTACTAAACTTTTTAATAAAAAAGACGAAGCCAATCCCTGCCTTTTATCTCCAGGAGATTCTGTAAAATTTAAATCTATTTCAAAAAAGGAGTTCGAAAAATTAAGCAATGAGTAATATTTTTTTTGAAGTTTTGAGACCCGGTATTAATACAACGTTTCAAGACAAAGGACGCTTTCACATGCAACACTTTGGGGTAACCCCAGGAGGATGTATGGATCTAGAATCATTTTCAATTGCAAATGCGTTGGTCGGAAATTCTCCTAGCGAAGGTGTTATAGAATTTGCTTATCAAGGACCTCTGCTAAAATTAATTAAAGGTAAAACAAAAATTTCAATTACTGGTAATGTTCTTTTTCAAATAAAAAAATTAAATCAAAAAGGGATAAATGGTGAGTGTTACAGAACTTATGATTTAGACGAAGGAGATAAAGTTGATATTTTAGCAACAAAACAATCTGCTTATGGTTATATGGGCTTAGAAGGAGGGTTTGATTTAAAATATTTTTGTAAAAGCGTCTCTACTTTAGATAGAGCTGGTATCGGACCTAATGAAGGAAAAAAAATAAAGATAAACGATAAAATAAACATAAAAAGAAACAGAAACGAAAAAAAAAATTTTATAACGATTCTTTCAAATAATGAAAGAGATACAATTAGAGTTTTAAAAGGTCCACAATTTGATTACTTTGACAAAGAAAGTCAAAAAGATTTTTTTTCAAAAAATTATAAAATTTCCAATTTAACTGATCGAATGGGGATGAGATTGGAAGGAAGTTTTATGAAAAATATTGTTAGTAGTAACATTCGATCCGAAGGTATAACAAAAGGGGCAATCCAAGTTCCTGCTGATGGGCAGCCGATTATATTATTAACTGATTATCCTACTATTGGAGGTTATCCTAAAATAGCAAATGTAATATCAGCAGATTATAACTTATTGATACAAAAAACTCCTGGAGAAAAAATATTTTTTAAATTAATTGAGTTGCACGAAGCAGAGCAATTGTATAAAGAACACCTCAAAAGCATTTCTGAAACTATAAAAAATATTAAAGAGATAAATTGACAGCATTAAATAAAATTCCTGGTCCAGTTTTAGTTCTACTTGGCGCTCTGTGTTTAAGCTTTGGAGGTATAATTGTAAAATCTTTTGAAGGAGCAAATTTATGGCAAATCCTTTTTTGGAGACAATTTTTTTTCTCAATTATAGTAGCTCTATATTTATTAATTACTTTTAAAGAAAAATTCTTTAAATCATTCCATGCATCTGGACTACCTGGACTCATAGCTGGAATATTTTTGGGAATTGGTTTTTCTGCTTATGTATTTGCCATGTATCATACTACTGTAGCTAATACTCTTTTTATAATTTCTACAGAAACAATTTTTTTAGCATTATTTGGCTATCTTTTTCTAAAAGAAAAAATTAATTTCATAACTTTAATTTCAATTATTATGGGCATGTCAGGCGTGCTTCTTATAATTGGAAGTTCTTTATCTATTCAATCTAGCAGTCAATTTCTTGGCAATATTGTTGCATTCATAATGCCCATTTCATTTGCGGTACTAATTATAATAGTAAGGAAATATCCAAAAGTAGATATGGTTCCATCCCAATTTACAGCAGGAATTTTTGCTGCCCTAATTGGATATATAGTTGCTGGCAAACTGTCTATTTCATCCCATGATTTATTTTTAGGATTTTTAGCTGGAACTTTCCAAATTGGTTTTGGATTCATAATGATTACTATTGGATCTCAAACTACACCCGCTGCTGTAGTTGGTATTTTAATGTTGACGGAAGCAGTTTTTGGACCACTTTGGGCTTGGCTTTTTATTAACGAAATACCACCAGTAAGTGTGATTATTGGAGGGAGTGTTATTATTTCAGCAATTTTATTTGAGTTTTTTTTAAGACCAAAAAAAAAATAACTTTATTCATTTGAAAATTATTCTCATCTATCATAGACTTTGTCTAATACGGGAGAGACCAATTTAATTGGCGCCGAAGGAGCAACCACCCCGGAAACTCTCAGGCAAAAGGACCGTACATAATAACTCTGGAAAGAAGGCTTTGCCTCACCGAAGGAGTAAATCTCTCAGGTAACTAGACAGAGGGGGCTAGGTAAGGGTTATTATGGAAACACAAAAAACAGCTTTATATAATTATCACAAAAGCCTTGGAGCAAAATTTGTTCCTTTTGCTGGTTACGAAATGCCCGTTCAATATTCATCTGGAATAGTTGAAGAACATAAAATTACAAGAACTAATGCAGGTTTGTTTGATGTTTCTCATATGGGACAATTATTAATAGAGGGGAATGAAAGTTTATCAGATGAATTAGAAAAAGTTATTCCAGTAGATCTAAAAAAAATAAAGCTCAATCAATCTAAATATTCTTTTCTAATTAATGAAAAGGGTGGCATTTATGATGATTTAATTATAACTAAAGTTGATAATGGTTTCAGTATTATTCTTAATGCCGCTTGCAAAGATAACGATTTTAAAATTATTAAAAACTCAATAGGAAATAAATTTAAATTGACCTTGTACAAAAATTTGTCCTTAATTGCTTTGCAAGGACCAAAATCTTCAGAAATATTAGAAAAAATAATAAATGGAGTTTCTTCTCTCAGGTTTATGAATGGAAATAATTTTTCTTATAATGAAAAAAAAATATATATAACAAGGTCAGGATATACAGGCGAAGATGGATTTGAAATATCTATACCAGATGAAGTTGTTGAAGATCTTGTAAAAAAAATAGTCTCCAAGGGAGCAAAACTAATTGGTTTGGGAGCTAGAGACACTCTAAGAATGGAAGCGGGATTGTGCCTTTATGGTCATGATATTAATGAAACAACAAGCCCAATTGAAGCAAATTTAAAATGGGCAATTTCGAAACGCAGGAGAGAAGAGGGCGGGTTTATTGGTTATGACAAAATTAAATTAGATATGAACGGAAGTCTATCTCGATTGAGAGTTGGCGTTATACCCGAAGGAAAAATCATAGCAAGAGAAGGGGTTAAGATTTTTTCAGAGGACAATAAGCAAATTGGATCAATTACAAGTGGAACTTTTGGTCCAAGTGTTAATGGACCTATTGCCATGGGTTATATAAAATTAAATTTTTCTAAACTTGGCACAAAGGTTTTGTTGGAAGTCAGAGGAAAAAAATACAATGCTAAAATTTCTGAGCTTCCTTTTTATAAAAAAAATTATGTGAGGTAAAAATGAGTGAAAAAAAATATTCAAAACAACATGAGTGGGTGTCTGTAGAAGGAGATATTGCGACAGTTGGAATTACAAAACATGCTGCAGAAATGTTGGGTGATGTAGTTTTTGTGGAACTGCCTGAAAAAGGAAAAAGTGTTGAAAAAGAAGGTCAAGCGGGAGTAGTAGAGTCAACAAAGGCAGCTAGTGATATTTATACTCCAATAACTGGAGAAATTACTGATACAAATCAATCTATTGTAGACGACCCTGGAGCTGTGAATAAAGACCCAGAGAGTGCAGCTTGGTTTTTTAAAATTAAAATAAAAAACAAATCAGAATTAGATCAGTTAATGAACAAAGCTGATTACGATAAGTTCGCAAAGGAGAATCCGAATTAAATGCTAAAAAACGCCCAGAAAGATTTTATCCAAAGACATATAGGATCTTCCAAAGAAGATCAGAAACTTATGCTTAAAGAATTAGGCTTTAATAGCTTAGATGAGTTAATTGCTAAAACAGTGCCAGAAAAAATTCTATTGAAAGAAAATCTAAGTATTGGTGAACCTAATTCAGAGTACAAAGCACTTAGAAAATTAAGGGACATCTCTCAAAAGAATAAAATTTATTCAAATTTTATCGGAATGGGATATTACGGAAATTATACCCCATATGTAATACTAAGAAATATTTTGGAAAATCCAGGATGGTATACTTCTTATACTCCATATCAACCTGAAGTAGCTCAAGGAAGACTCGAGATGCTTTTAAATTTTCAACAGATGATAATTGATTTTACAGGGATGGATATTGCAAATGCATCTCTTTTAGATGAGGGTACAGCCGCAGCCGAAGCAATGGGTTTAAGTTATAGAATTTGTAAAAAAGACACTAAAAAAGTCTTTGTCTCAAAAAATTGTCATCCTCAAACTATCGATGTAATAAAAACAAGAGCTGAGCCACTGGGTTTAAAAATAATAGTAGGGGATGAAGACAAAGATATTAGTGATAATATTGTTTGTGGGATTATACAATACCCAGGAACCTTAGGAGATATAAAAGATCCCAGTGAAGCTATTAGCAAAATACATAAACAAAATGGAAAAGCAGTATTGGTTTGTGATTTATTAGCTCTTGCCAAAATTAAAACACCTGGCGAATTAGGAGCTGATATAGCAGTCGGAAGTACACAGCGTTTTGGAATTCCAATGGGTTACGGAGGGCCCCATGCTGCGTTCTTTGCTACCAAAGACGAATACAAAAGATCAATGCCAGGAAGAATAGTTGGTGTTTCAGTTGATAGGCATGGTAACAAAGCTTACAGATTGGCTCTACAAACAAGAGAGCAACATATAAGAAGAGATAAAGCTACAAGCAATATTTGCACCGCTCAAGCTTTGCTCGCAATAGTTTCAGCTGCTTATGCTGTATATCATGGCCCAAAAGGAATTAAAAAAATAGCAGACACTGTTTCACAACTTGCTAAAAATTTTGCAGATAAATTAAAACAATCTGGCTATGAACTATACTCAGATTATTTTTTTGACACAGTTACTGTAAAAACATTAGATAAAACAGATAAAATTTATAAAAACGCACTAGATCAACACGTAAATTTAAGAAAAATTAATTCTGAGATGTTAGCAATTTCATTTGATGAGAGAAAAAATCTTTATAGAGCCAATCAGGTGTTAAAAATTTTTAACTGTTCAGAAACAATTAAGGAAACGACTAAAGAAACTACAAATAAAAATTTATCTAATCTACCTAAAACTTTATTAAGAACCTCAACATATTTAGATCATCCAGTTTTTAATAGTTACCATTCTGAAACTGCAATGCTTAGATATTTAAAAAGATTAGAAGACTCTGATATTGCATTAAATAGATCAATGATAGCTTTAGGTTCTTGCACGATGAAATTAAATTCAGTTTCCGAAATGATACCTGTAACATGGAAGGAATTTTCACATCCACATCCATATTCTCCCATCGAGCAAATGGATGGTTATAGAGAATTGTTTATTGATCTAAAAAACTGGTTAAGAACAATAACAGGTTTTTCTGGTGTTTCTTTGCAACCAAATGCTGGGGCCCAGGGAGAATTTGCTGGCTTAATGGTAATTAGAAAATTTCATGAAAACAACGGTCAAAAAAAGAGAAATGTTTGTTTAATCCCGAGCTCTGCACATGGAACTAATCCAGCAAGCGCTCAAATGGCCGGCATGAAAGTTGTTGTTGTTAATTGTGATTTATATGGAAATGTAGATTATGAAGATTTAAAGAAAAAAGTTGAAGAATACTCAGATACCTTGTCCACACTAATGGTAACTTATCCGTCAACACACGGAGTTTTTGAAGAAAAAATAATAGATATTTGCGATCTAATTCATAAGCACGGTGGTCAAGTTTATATGGATGGTGCAAACTTAAATGCATTGGTTGGTATTGCAAAACCAGGAAATTTTGGGCCTGACGTTTGCCATATCAATTTACACAAAACATTCTGTATACCTCATGGTGGTGGTGGACCAGGAATGGGTCCTATTGCATGCAAAAAACATTTAGAAATTTATTTGCCAAGTCATCCAGTAATTGATTGCGGTCCTCCTTCTGGAATTGGTGCAATCTCAGCAGCTCCCTGGGGAAGCTCAAGCATTCTTTCTATATCATGGATGTATATTAAAATGATGGGTGCAGAGGGTTTAAAATTAGCCACTCAAAATGCAATTTTAAATGCTAATTATATAGCACATAAACTTAAAGATCATTTCCCAATTTTATATAAAGGAATAAATGGAAATGTTGCACACGAATGTATTATAGATATTAGAAAAATCAAAAGCGAAACAGGAATCACAGAAGAAGATATAGCAAAAAGATTAATAGACTTCGGATTTCATGCACCCACAATGTCTTGGCCGGTTCCAGGCACAATGATGATAGAACCAACCGAAAGTGAAAGCTTGCAAGAAATTAATAGATTTTGTAATGCCCTTATAAAAATTAAAAATGAGATTGAAAAAGTAAAAAGTGGTCAATTTGATAAAAATGATAATCCATTAAAAAATGCACCTCATACTCACATAGAACTTACTGCTAATGAATGGAAACATAAATATGATAGAGAAACTGCAGCATATCCTTCTGCGACTTTAAAATCTTACAAGTACTGGCCTCCGGTTGCTAGAGTAAACAATGTTTATGGAGATAAAAATCTTTTTTGCTCTTGCCCATCAATGGATGAGTATAAAGAGTCTGCAGCATAATAAAATTATATGAAAATTGCTGTAATAGGTTCAGGAATTTCTGGACTAAGTGCTGCTCATTTTTTATCTAAAAAACATAAAGTAGATTTATTTGAAAAAGATGATCACTTCGGAGGTCATTCATACACTTTTGAGGTTTCTTTAAAAGATTCTCATGAAAAAATTCCAATAGATTTAGGATTTATTGTATTCAACAAAATCAATTATCCAAATCTTGTAAATTTATTTGACAAGCTTCAAGTACAATATGAAAAAAGCAATATGTCTTTTGCAGTTTCATTAAAAAACTCAAATATAGAATATTCAGGCAGTGGTTTAAAAGGACTATTTGCAAATAAATACAATATTCTAAATATTAATTTTGTAAAAATGATTAAAGAGATATTTTTTTTTTATAAGATGGCTAACAATATAAAAGAAAAAGATTTTACAAATCAAACATTAGGTGAATTTTTAAAATCCAAAAAAATGTCAAATTATTTTATCAATTTTCATATTATACCGATGGTATCAGCAATTTGGTCTATGCCCACTAATTTGGCTTATGAAATGCCAATGAACTTGTTTATAAATTTTTTTCAAAATCATGGTCTCTTTAAAATTAAAAATAGACCTCAGTGGTACACAGTATCAGGTAGAAGCAAAACCTATGTTAAAAAAATTCTAAAAACTATTAATGGAGAATATTTTAAAAATTATAAAATTAAAAACGTTTCAAGAGGTAAAAATGGAATTAAAATATATTATGGGTCTTCAAATGAATATTTTGAATATGACAAAGTGGTATTTGCAGTACATGCAAACGAAGTATTAGAATTAATTGAAAATCCTACAGAAAATGAAAAAAAAATATTAAAAAATTTTAAATATAAAAAAAATATTGCATATCTACACAATGATGATCAATTAATGCCAGATAGAAAAAATGTATGGTCTAGTTGGAATTCAATACTAGATAAAAATGATGCAAAAAAAAATTGTGTAACTTATTGGTTGAATAAATTACAGAATTTAAAAACTAAAAAAAATTATTTCCTAACATTAAATCCATTTATTTCAATAGAAGATAAAAAAATTGTAAAAAAAGTTGAATTTACCCATCCCTGTTATGATATGAAAAGCATTAATGCACAAAAATATCTTTCAGAACTGCAGGGAATAAATAACAGTTATTTTTGTGGAAGTTACTTTGGTTATGGATTTCATGAAGACGGTTTAAATTCAGGAATAGATGTTTCAAATAAACTATGACCTTATTCAATTCTTGCATATATTCTGGTTTTGTAACTCATAGAAGATTTAAACCAAAAAGACATTTTTTTGATTACAAAACATTTTCTTTGTTAATTGATTTAAAAGAGTTAAAAAGCTTGGAAAAAAAAATAAAGTTTTTTTCTTACAACAGTTTTAATATTTTAAGTTTTTATGATATTGATCATGGCCCTAGAGATGGTAGCTCTTTAGCTAAGTGGGTAAGACGTACGTTAAATAATGCTAAAATCAATATTGGATCAGGATCAATCAAATTGCTCTGCTATCCACGTTTTTTTGGATATGTATTTAATCCATTAAGTATTTTTTATTGTTATGATGAAAATTTAAAACTAAAAGCAATCCTTTATGAAGTAAAAAATACATTCAATGAACAACATACCTATGTATTTTCTGTATCCACATCTTCCAATAATTTAATTTTACACAAGTGTAATAAAAAATTTTACGTTTCTCCATTTATGGATATGAAGACATTTTACAACTTTAGATTGTTGCATCCTGGAAAAATATTAAATGTTTTTATCAAACAATCAGATGAAAAAGGTACTTTGCTAATCGCACGCCAAGTTGGAAAAAAGATAGAAATGACAAGCAAAAACTTAATACTACAATTTTTAAAACATCCATTTATGTCATTCAAAGTTATTGCAGCGATACATTTTGAAGCATTAAGATTATGGGGGAAGGGGGTTAAACTAGTGCAAAAAAATAAAAAAAAAAGAAATAATTTATCTATAGAAAAATAATGAATAAAATTGTAAACAAAATTTCAGATCTTTTTGTTTTTTCAAATTTAAAAAAAATTTCCAATGGATATTTGTGTTTAATAGACTCACAAAAAAAAAGTTATTTGTTTGGCGATAAGAAAAGTTTGTTAAAAGCAAAAATTAAAATTAATAATCCAGAATTTTGCTATAACATCTTGAGAAATGGTAGCTCTGCCTTGGCAGAAAGTTACATTAATGGGGATTTTGAAACCGATGATCTAACTTCTTTAATAGAATTAACAGCCAAAAATATAAAAACAACTTATAAATTTTCAGGTTTTTTTGATTTTTCACTACTAAAAAATTTTTTAAAAAAAAATAATAATACGATTAAAAAAAGTAAAGAAAACATATCAATGCATTATGATTTAGGAAATAATTTTTTTTCTACTTGGCTTGATAAATCACTTACGTATTCTTGTGGTATATTCAATTCTTCAGAAGAAACTTTGGAACAAGCACAAATTAACAAATATAATAAATTAATAAATATGGTGAAACCAAAAAAGGGAGATAGGATTTTAGAAATAGGGTGTGGATGGGGAGGCTTTGCAGAACATATTGCAAAAAAATATGATATTAAGCTTGATTGTATTACGATATCAAAAAAACAATATCTATATAGTTTAGAAAGAATTAGAAAAGAAAAATTAAACCACAAAGTAAATGTTAAAATGATGGATTATAGAAATCTTAAAAATAAGTATGACATTATAGTTTCAATAGAAATGATAGAGGCTGTTGGTGAAAAATATTTAAATGATTATTTTAATATTATTAAGAAAAATTTAAATCCTGGTGGAAGAGGTGCTATTCAAGCAATTGTTATTAAAGATGAACTTTATAATAGATATAAAAGCAAAGAAGATTTTATACAAAAATATATTTTTCCAGGAGGTTTTTTGCCCTCTATTAAATCTTTAAACCAAATCTCTAAAAATTCAGGTTTGATAATTGAGGGATATCAATCATATGGTTTACACTATTCAAATACCTTACAGAAATGGAGAACAAGCTTTCTAAATTCTTGGGATAATATTTCAAAGCAAGGTTTTAACTTAAATTTTAAAAAAATGTGGGATTTTTATTTTGCTTATTGTGATGCTGGTTTTAAATCAAAAAATATTGATTTAGTTCAATTTTCAATTTGCAATAAATGAGATTTTTTACATTATTTACTTTAATTGTATTATTAAACAGTTGTTCAAGTATGAAACCAATAGATTTTAAAGGCCAAAAACCAAGACTAATTATAGAAGATTATTTATCAGGTAACGTTAAAGCCTGGGGTATTTTGCAAAATAGAACAGGTAAAGTTACACGACAGTTTTCAGCTAATCTAAACGGTAAATGGGACGGCAAACAATTAATATTAGATGAAAAATTTAATTGGTCTGATGGTGAAGTTCAAACCAGACAATGGAAAATTATTAAAATTGATGAGCACAATTATGAAGGTACAGCGAATGATGTGGTAGGCAAGGCTAAGGGATATTCTTATGGACCAGCATTTAAATTTGAATATGTTTTATTAGTTCCCGTTAAAGGAAAACAGATGAAAATTACTTTTGATGATTGGATATTTAAGCAAGACGATAAAGTAGCAATTAATAGAGCTAAAATGACCAAATTTGGAATTAAGGTTGCTGAACTAACAGTTTTGTTTGTAAAAGATTAATTTTTTTGAAGCTTTGTTAATTTTTTTATCAAATATAAATATTTCCAGTAAGGCATAATTCTTAAAATTTTCATTATTATTGTTAATTGTTTTGGAAATGTTATTTCAAAAGCCTTACTATTTATTAACCCTTTATATATTTTATTTGCAGCAAACTCCGAGGATTTAATGAATGGCATTTTAAATTTATTTTTATCAGTCATTGGAGTTTTAATGAACCCAGGAGAAATTAAAGAAACCCTAACATTGTATTTCTTAAAATCAAAATAGAGACTTTCTGCTAGATTAATCAAAGCAGCTTTTGAAGGCCCATATCCCGTTGAGTTAGGTAGTCCCCTATATCCAGCAACAGAAGAAACTATAGAAATATGTCCATTTTTTTTTTCTTTAAAATATTTTTCTACAGCTTTTATACAATTTAAGGTTCCAAAAAAATTTACATTCATAGTATTTTTAATTTGTTCCAAATTTATTTCTTTCTCAGTTTTGGGGTCATAGAATCCTGTAGAAAAAACGCATAAGTCTATATTATTAAATTTTTCTAAAATTTTATTAAATGTGCTTAATGAATTTTTTTGATCTAAAACATCCAAAGGAAAAGAAAAAATATTTGAATTATTATTACTTAATTCTTCTAGTATTTTTTCTCTTCTTGCGGATGCGGCAACTTGCCAACCTTCCCTGGCAAATTTTATTGCCAAAGCTTTTCCAATTCCACTACTAGCTCCAGTAATCCAAATTTTTTTTTCATTTTCATTCATAATAAAAATATATAATAATCACTTTTATGATTAATAATAAATATATATCATTAATAGGATTTATAATTATAACATTTGCCGCGTCAGCAATTGGTAGCTTAGCAACAAGAATATACAAAGAACCCTGGTATTCCAGCATAAACAAATCTTCTTTTAATCCACCTGACTGGGTATTTGCCCCAGTTTGGACAACCCTCTATATTTTTATGGCAGTCGCAATTTGGTTGATTTGGATGAATCCAATGAAAACTAAAAAAATATTTTATATCTATTTTATTCATTTGTTAGTTAATGCAACCTGGAGTGTAATTTTTTTTGGTTTTCATGAAATTTTTTTAGCACTTATAAACATTGTGTTAATTATTTTTTTTATCGTTTGGTTAATAAAATTATATTTACCAATAAATAAGATGAGCGCCTATTTAATGATCCCTTACCTCGCATGGTGTTGTTATGCTTTTATTTTGAACTTAAATCTTTATCTGTTAAATTAAACTGATGGATGATGTAGTAGTAGTTGGCGGAGGAATAATTGGAGCTGCCACAGCATATTTTTTATCAAAAGAAGGAAGGAAAGTAAGAGTTATAGAAAGGGATCCCGCTTACAAAAAAGCATCCTTTCCTCTGTCTTTAGGAGGTTTTAGAAGACAGTTTTTTCAAAAAGAAAATATTAATCTAGGTAAGTTTGCGTTAGAGTTTATATCTAATATTTCAAAAACATTAAAAACAAAAAACAACCCTAACCCAACAGCTAGCATGGTTCCAAATGGATATTTATTATTATTTGGGCCCGAGCATGCACAAGAACAGTACGAAGCTTTAAAAAATCATAAAGCGTGTGATGCCGGTACTAAAAATATTCCTGCAAGCAAGTTAAAAGAAATTTTTAATTGGATAAATCCAGAAGGTTTAGAAACTGCAACTTATACTGATAGTAAAATTGAAGGATGGATAGATCCTCATATGTTTCACAATGCTTTAAAAAATAAAGCTATTGAACTAGGGGCAAAATTTGAAAAAGGAGATGTTAAAAAAATTAGTGACATTAAAGCAAAAACTATTGTATCCGCAGCTGGTTGCTGGACCAAAGAACTACTTGATGATATTCCTGTTGCACCACAAAAACATACGGTATTTAGAGTAAAATGTCCCAAACATTATCCTGAAATGCCATTAACAGGTGATCTTCCTTCAGGAGTATATTGGAGACCCGAAGGCAAAGAATATCTCGCAGGATCTCCCAACTCTAAATTTGATTGTCCGGATTTAGAACCTGAGTGGGATGATTTTGAAAACCTTGTGTGGCCCGCGTTAGCAAATAGAGTTCCTGAATTTGAGCAATTGAAACTTACAGGTGGATGGGCTGGGTACTACGATTGTAATGTATTGGACAATAATGCAATAGTAGGGAAACATCCAAAATATGAAAACGTATTTTTAGCAACTGGATTTACAGGCAGAGGTTTAATGCAATCGCCAGGAATAGGTAGAGGATTAACTGAACTTATTACAACTGGAAAATATCAAACTATAGATTTATCCTGTTTCGCCATTGATAGAATTTTTGCTAAAGAAAAAAGAACAGAGCCTTACGTTTTGTAAGTTAAGTACCACAAAAAGTTTTATATATTTTATTGCTTGGTGGCGCAGATAATTGATACTCATTAATTTCTTTTCTGTCTTCATAAGGTTTTTCTAAAATTTTTAGTAAGTTTTTTGTTGGATTTAAATTACCATTATTCGCAGAATCTAAAGCCTCTTCAACTTTATGGTTTCTAGGAATAACTAGCGGATTACTTGAACGCATTAATTTTAAAGATTCTTCAGATGAATTACCGTTTATTTTTAAACGTTCCTGCCATTCTTTTTTCCAATAAAGAAAACTTTCATCATTATATATTTTTTTTCCTTTAAAATTTTGATTCATTAAAAAACAAAAGGTATTTGTATAATCAGCTTTTTTTTTATGCATCCAATTTAATAAATCTACAATTAATTTTTCATCATTAGCATCTTCTCCGAATAGTCCTAATTTTTTACGCATCATTTCAAACCAATTTTTCTGATATATTTTAGAAAAACCGTTTACAATTTCAGTTGCGATCTGAACACCAGTATTTTTATCCTCACTTATTAGTGGCACGAGACATTCTGCAAATCTTGCCAAATTCCATTTAGCAATACCAGGTTGATTAAAAAAAGCATAACGTCCATACTGATCTATTGAGCTAAATACCGTTTCAGGATCGTAAGTATCCATAAATGCACAAGGACCATAATCAATTGTTTCTCCTGATATAGCCATATTATCTGTATTCATTACTCCATGAATGAAGCCAACTCGCATCCAATCTACAACAAGTTTTATTTGTTTATTGATTACAATCTTTAATAAATCAATTGCAGGAGTTTTTGAATTTTTAATATGTGGATAATGACGATCTATTGTGTAATCAAATAAAATTTTTAAATTTTTTTTATTTTCAGCAACAACGGCGTATTGGAAAGTTCCTACACGAATATGGCTTTCTGCAATTCGAGTTAATATAGCGCCATCCAAAGGAGTTTCACGAATAACCTTTTCGCCTGTTTTAACAACTGCTAGACTTCGTGTGGTTGGAATTCCGAGGCCAAACATTCCTTCACTAATAATATATTCTCTCAACATCGGACCTAAAGCTGCTCTTCCGTCGCCATCTCTTGAATAAGGTGTTTTTCCTGAACCTTTAAACTGAATATCAAAACGTTTATTATTTTTTGACACATGTTCACCTATAACAATTGCGCGCCCATCACCTAATAGAGTAAAATGTCCAAATTGATGACCAGCATATGCTTGCGCGATCGTATCTGATCCTTCAGGTAATAAATTTCCTGAAAATATTGAAGCTAAATTTTTGTTAGTTAGATTAGTAAAATCTAATCCTAACATTTTAGATAGAGAATGGTTTAGAATAACAAGTTCTGGATCTTTTACAGGAGTTGGTGGCAGTTTAGCCAACATACTACTTGGTAATTTTGAATATGTATTATCAAATCTCCAACCTATTTTATTGTTATTTGACATATAAAAAATGTAAGTATTAATTAAGCTTTTAATACTTCAGCTTGGTCTTTTTCGGCAACAACTTCTGTTTTAAATTGATTTGATATTTTTTGAACTTCGACAGCTGATACTTTGTATTCTGCACACATTGTTTCTTCATCTTTTCCATGACCCGTTACCATATTGACCATATGTTCTGGGAAATGAAAAGTAGTAAAGACTATTCCCTCTTTAACTTTTTCAGAAACTTCAACTTTTAAGGAAACCTCACCTCTTCCAGAGTAAAGCCTAGCGACGTCTCCCGTGTTTAATTCTCTGTATTTTGCGTCTTTTGGATTAATTAACAAAATATCTTCGTCTACAATTTTTATATTTTTCGTTCTTCTCGTCATTGTTGCTGCATTGTAGTGTTGTAAAACTCTACTCGTTGTTAATATTAATGGATATTCTTTTTTATTTTTTTCTAATTCAGCGCTTTCTTTAAAGTCAAAGTACTTAATTCTACCTTTTCCTAATTTAAATTCTTTTTGATGTAAAATTTTTGTATCCGTTCCATCTTCTTTTACTGGCCATTGTAATCCCAATTTTCCAAGTCTTTCTCGAGTTATACCTTTGAAAAAAGGAACCACATCAGCAATTTCTGCTAGGACTTGGTCAGCATTATAAGTTGGTTGATCGTACCCAAGTCTTTGCATCATATCTGTGACTATAAGTCCATCAGGTTTTGTTCCTGGAAGAGGTTTTGCTGCTCTATTTACTCTTTGAACTCTTCTTTCAGTATTTGTAAAAGTGCCTTCTTTTTCTAGGAAAGTTGTTCCTGGCAAAACCACATCAGCATGTTTAGCTGTTTCACTTAAGAAAATTTCTTGAACAACTAACAAATCTAAAGCATTCATTGCTTTAGCTACATGTGCGCTGTTTGGATCTGTTTGAACAACATCTTCACCGATAATCCATACTGCTTTCACTTCTTTATTTATTGCTGCATCAAAAATTTGCGGTATTTTTAATCCAGCTTTTGTTGGGTGAACAACACCATATTTTTCCGTATAAAAATTTTGAATTTTTTCATCGGCAACAGGGAAATATCCTGCACCTTGGTGTGGTTGACAACCCATATCAGCTGCACCTTGAACATTATTCTGACCTCTTAGTGGATTAACTCCAACACCTTTTCTTCCGATGTTACCTGTTATCATGGCAAGATCAGCAATTAACATTACTGTTTTTGAACCTTGCTCATGCTCAGTAACTCCAAGTCCATGAAACTCCATTGAATTTCCTGCTGTTGCGTAAGCAATGGCTGCTTCTTTAACTTGATTTTTATCAACTCCAGCAACTTTAGCTAATTGGTCAATATTTAATTTTTTAATTCCTTTAAGGAAGTTTTCAAAACCTTCTGTTCTGCTTAAAATAAAATCTTCTTTTTGTAATTTAGACTCAATAATGAAATACAACATCATGTTTAGAACAGCCACGTTAGTTCCAGGTCTTAATCTGATATGATAATCAGCCATTCTTGCGAGTTCAGTTGTTACTGGGTCTAAAACTATTAGCTTTTTACCTTTCATTACCTGTTGTTTAATTTTTGCTCCAGTAACTGGATGAGCATTTGTAGGATTTGCTCCGATAACTAAAAATAAATCAGCATGATAAATATCTTCTGTAGAATTTGTTGCTGCTCCAGTACCATACGTTTGTTGCAATCCCCATGCTGTTGGCGAATGGCAAATTCTTGCACAACAATCTATATTATTTGTTCCTATCGCTGCTCTAATCATTTTTTGAAAAACATAATTTTCTTCATTGGTACATCTAGCAGAAGAAATACCCGCAACAGCATCAGGTCCATTTTCTTTTACTATTTTTTGTAATTTATTTTTAATATAGTCATACGCTTCATCCCAAGAAGCTTTCTCAAACTTACCATTTCTTTTTATTAAAGGACTTCTTAATCTATCTGGATGGTCGTAGAAACCAAAAGCATATCTACCTTTTAAACAAGTATGGCCTGCATTAACCTCAGTTTCCTTCGGTGTATCAATTGAAACTACTTTTCCATTTTTTACTGACGCTTCTAAGTTACAACCTACCCCGCAATAAGAACATGTGGTTCTAACTTTTTCATCATAATCAGCTGATTTAGATGCAAAAACATCTGATATTGCATCAGTTGGACAAGTGTGGGCACATGCTCCACAAGATACACAAGATGAGTCACCAAACAGCATGTCATTGTCAGTTGTAATTTTTGATTCAAAACCTCTCCCGCTCATTGTTAAAACAAAAGATCCTTGAATTTCATCGCATGCTCTTACACAACGCCCACAATTAATACAGTTATCCAAGTTCATTCGCATATATGCGTGCGAAGTATCTTTTGGAGTCCCTTTATTTTGTTTAGGCTTATTATATCTGTGTTCATTTATACCTAGATCATTAGCTACAGCCTGTAGTTCACAATTGTTATTAACTTCACATGTTGAGCATGTCATTGGATGATCAGTGAGAACCAGTTCGACTATATTTTTTCTTAAATTTTCTAAATCTTTGTTGTTGGTAATAATATATGAGCCTTCAGTTACAGGAGTATGGCAAGAAGCCACAGTTTTTGTAGGTCCATCTTTTTTCAAGGCCACATCCACTGAACAGACTCTACATGCACCATAAGGAGCTAAATTTGGATCGTCACATAAACTTGGAACTTTGTCTTGCCCTACATGCTCACGAACAAATTTTAAAACAGAAGTATGTTCAGATTTAATCCGATGGGCAACACCATCAATATATGCAATTTTATGGTCTTTTCCGTTTGTACCGTTTTTCATAAATCCCCTATGCTCCCTGATTTATATCATCTTTAAATTCATGGGTAAAATATTTAAGTATGTTACTAATAGGCACTGGAATCGCACCACATAGAGCACACAAACAACCTTTTTTCATGGTTACAAGCAGTTCATTTAAAAGTTTCATCGGTATTTTGTTTGATTTGTTTAATGCTTGATCAAACATTTCTTTACCTCGATAAGAACCTAGTCTTCCAGGAAAGCACTTGCCACAAGATTCATCGGATGAAAATTTAAATAAATGATGAATATATTTAACCATACTAAATGTTTCTGGGATGCTAACTACACTGCCGTGTCCTAACATAAAGCCAGCTTTAGTAAATTCTTGAAAATCCAAATTCAATTTTTCCACTTCTTTAATTGGAATAACGCCACCCAAAGGCCCCCCAACTTGAAGAGCTTTAACGGGTTGCACAAATCCTTCTCCAATTTCATTGATTATTTTTTTCATAGGTGTTCCCATATCAATTTCATAAACACCAGGTTTTTTAAACAAACTGTCTAAACAAACAAGCTTTGTTCCTGCTGATTTAGTATTTCCCACAGAAGAAAAAGCTTTGGCACCAAATTTTAATATACAAGGTATAGCGGCTAATGTTTCTACATTATTTACAACGGTAGGTTTTTTGTATAGACCTTCTACAACTGGAAAAGGAGGTCTTACATCAACCTCAGCTCTTCTTCCTTCGATTGATGCTATTAGAGCTGATTCTTCTCCGCAAATATAAGCTCCCTGTCCAATACAAATTGTCATGTCACAAGAAAAGTTAGTACCCAAAATATTTTTTCCTAAAAGATTTGCTTTTTTAAGCTCATTAATAGTTCCATTAATTATTTCTATAGATTTTGGATATTCCCCTCTTATATATAAAACACCTTCATCACTTCCAATAATATAAGCACAAACTAACATCCCGAATATTACTTTTAATGGTTGCTCTTCCAAAAGATATCTATCCGAGTAGGCACCAGAATCTCCTTCATCAGCATTGCAGACAACATATTTTTTTTCAACTTTTTGTTGGCTACAAAAATTCCATTTCATACCAGTTGGAAATCCCGCGCCACCTCTACCGCACAAATTAGAGTCGGTTACAGTTTTAAGTGTTTCCTTTTTGTCTTTTTTTAAAACATCAGAAACTAAATTCTTAAATTGATCAATCGTAGATAAATCACTACCCATTAGAATTGTTTTAGTAGCAAAACTTTTAGAATACATTTTTTTTGAATTTATTTTTTTACCTTTAATTATTTCATCAATTTGATCAATATCGTTTCCTGCATAATTTTGACCATTGTAATGAAAAGCACTAGTTTCATAACAATGACCTAAACAAAACATCATACCAATTTTATCTTCACCTAATTTTTCAGATAATTTTTTCCTGACTTTGCCTTGTGTTCCTGCGCACATGCATGCACTTCCATTACATATCCACGCTTTTTTTTCTTTATGTTCTGGTCTTAAAAATTCATAAAAACTTTCAGCACCATGAATAGTTGACATACCAACATGGTATTCTTCAGCAAGCTGTTTTATTTCTTTGCCATTTTTACTTTTTCCAGTCGTATCAATCATACGCTGAAAGAGATTATCTTTAAGACCTTTTCTTCCGGAGAGTTTACTTATATTTCTTGACATAATACTTTTATTTTAAAATTCTATTTTCACCACAATATATATTAAAGCTATCAGATTTTACAAAACCAATTAATGTCATACCAAAGCGTTTTGCCAGATCAATTGCAAGACTTGTTGGCGCACCTACACCCATTAATATTCCAATATTAGCCATTATACTTTTTTGAACTAATTCAAAACTTAGACGTCCCGAACAAGCTATAAACTGATTTTTTGTATCAAATATAGAATTTTTAAAACAATGACCTATCACTTTGTCCAAAGCATTATGACGACCTACATCTTCTTTAATTACTAGAGGTTGGCCTTTTTTATCAAATAAAGCGCTAGCATGTATTCCTCCAGTTTTAGAAAATTCTGATTGGCTTTTTCTTAAAAGATCTGGAATTTTAGTTATTAGCTCATTTTTAATTTTTGGAATATCTTTATTTATTTTTTTTTTACAAATAATTTCTAAAGAGTCCATTGATGTTTTTCCACAAACTCCACAGCTAGAATTTGTTAAGAAGTTTCTTCTTAAATGCTTAATATCAAGATTCTCTCCATTATTTAGAGTCGCCCTAATTTTATTTTGTAAATCAAACTTTCCAACTTTTTTCCCTAAAAATTCAACTTTTTCTACTTCAGAAATTTTTTGAATTATTCCCTCACAGAATAGTAATCCAACAATTAAATCTTCATCATTTTTTGGAGTTCGCATTGTTATTGAAATAGAATTATCCACCCACTTATTCGCCCTTTTATAACGCACAACCATCTCAAGCGGCTCTTCAATTGATACTAAATCTTGAACATTTAAAATTTTATTTTTTTTATACTTAAGAGTTTTATATTTTGAATTCATACTATAACCATTTTAAAGGATATTTTTTCTTCAAGATCAAACGATTATAAATTATCCCGCCTAAAATAATAGTAACTGCCCCAACCATTATGGGAAATATTAAAAATTGAAATGATTCTTGAGCCATTATTATCACAATAGCATTTCCTCCTGCTGGGGGATGGGTTATTTTGAAATACATCATAAGCATAACTGAAATTCCTACAGCTAAACCAATAATTAAAAAGAAAATCGTTCTATCTTGAGAAATTTTAAACAAAGTTACAAATACTATTCCTATGAATGCGCACAAAAGATGACTAAAAAATACATTTTTCGGTTGAGCAAATTCATTCTGTGGATATCCAAAAACAACAACTGCAGAAGAACCAAAAGCTGCTGTTAACCAAAGTCCATAGTTAGTTCCAGACAAAATAGATTCAAAAGTTATATAAGCAAGAATTGTAATAGTAACTCCAGCTCCAACACCTCCTAATAATGGTGGCCAACAAATTATTTTTTTAATTTTCATAGAGATTTTTTATTAAGTGCATCAAGCGTGACATTAACTGGTAATAATAAACATTCCTTTCTAGAAATATTATTTTTAGTCATTATCTTATCAAATTCTTCCCAATCTTTATCAAAAGACTTGAAGTTTTTTTCAAAGGAATCTTTTGCTTGTTTTGCAAAGCTTTTTACTTTTTCGATTGATTTATTTTTTGTATATCTTGATAGTAAGCTTACAGAGGCTTGGCAATAAATGCAGGATTCACATTCGTATCTAAAATCTCTAATTTCATCATTTTTAACTATTAAATAAATTTTCATTTCATCCCCACAAATTGCATTTTTTAACTTTGAAGAATGAGTATGGTTGTTTAGCATACCGTGGTTTTCAGTATTTGAAGCTATTTTTATGATTTTTTTATCTATCATTAAACTTTATTGTATTTTATTTAGCATTTATAATTTGTTTCATGAATGAACACAACATACTCGGAGCTATTCTAGCAGGCGGACAGTCAAAAAGAATGGGCAAAGATAAACTTTTTATAGAACTTAACAATAAGAAGCTTATTGAGCACACAATAGATAAAGTAAAAAAATATTTAAAAGAAATAATTATTATTACAAATCAAGATAACGAATTTTTCTCTAAAAATAATTTAACAACTGTAAAGGACTGCATGGAAGGGCAATTCGGGCCTCTGGTGGGCATGCTTACAGCAATGAAATGGGCAAAGGAGAATTTAACTAAATGTTCTTGGATTGCTACTTTCCCATGCGATACACCATTTTTTCCAGAAAATATTATTGAAATTTTTATAGAAGAATCGAAAAAAAAAGAATCTTTAATATTTTGTGCAAATTCTCATGGGCGCAAACATAACATTTTTGGTTTGTGGTCCCTAGATCTTTATGACAAACTAAAAGACGATTTAGTAAACAATAAAATAAGAAAAGTTCAGGATTGGACAGAAAAAAATAAAATAAAAAATTTGGAGTTTAAATTTGAAGATTATGATCCATTTTTTAACATTAACACTAAAGATGATTTGGAATTTGCAAAAAAATTAAGCAAAAAGATAAAGTAAGACAATGAATAAAAATAATAAAATAGAAGATTCTTTAAATAAAATATTTTCTTCCCCAGGTTATAAGATGGTGGATGTAAGCAATAAAGAAGTAACACATAGAAAAGCTCTTGCCGTTGGAGAAATAATATTAAGTTCCGAGGTTATAGAAATGATTAAACAGAAGAAGATGCCCAAAGGCGATCCGCTTGCTATAGCCGAAGTTTCAGGAATTAATGGAGTTAAAAAAACCAGCGAACTAATACCTCTTTGCCATCCATTATCCTTGGATCATATTTCCATTCATTCAGAGATTAATGAAAAAAAAAATTCAATTACCATTTACTGTTTAGTTTCAGCAAATTCTAAGACAGGCGTTGAAATGGAAGCACTATCTGGCGTTAACTCTGCTCTTCTTGCAATTTATGATCTTTCAAAAATTGTTGAACCAAATTTAAAAATAACCAACACAAAACTGCTTGTTAAGTCTGGAGGCAAAAAAGGATTATGGATTAATCCAGAAGGAATACCAGAGAAAATCAAAAGTGCTTTAAATATTTAAAATGATTAAATACCAAAAAGCGATAAAAATAATCAATAAAATTCCCTTTAGTTTAAATGATGAAAAAATTTCTACATTAAATTCTTTAAATAGAGTTTGTTCAAAAAATGTTTTATCATCAACAAAAAATCCACTATCCAACAACACAGCTTTTGATGGATTTGCACTTTTATCGAAGGAAACAAAAGGACTATCAAGAAAAAAATTTAAAAAATTTAAAATTTTAAAATCTCTTGCAGCTGGCGACAATCCCAAAATTAAAAATTATCAAAAAAATTCTTCAATAGAAGTAATGACTGGAGCTATAATACCTAAACCTTACGATACCATTATACCAGTCGAAAAAGTAAAATATTTTCCATCTAAAAAAAAACCAACTCATATTGTTGTAGATCATGAAGTAAAAAAATTTTCGTTCATTAGATTTGCCGGAGAGGATTTTAATCTAAGAGAAATAATAATAAAAAAAGGTGAATTAATTCAACCAAAACACATAATGGCTTTAACAACTCTGGGAGTTAAAAATTTGTATGTGAAAAAGAAACCAAAAATAATTTTTTTTGGAACAGGAAAAGAGATAGTAGATTACAAAAAAAAAAGTATTTCTAATTGGGAAGTTCGCAATTCTAACAATTATTATTTTACGTCATTTGGAAAAAGCTTACATTACGAAATATTAAATGGCGGAATAATTAAAGATAACCAGAAGAAAAAACTTAAAGAAAAATTAAAAAAATATCTAAGTTCAGACATTGATATATTTGCAACGTCAGGTGCAATATCCGCAGGCAAGTTTGATTTTATTCCAGAATTAATTAAAAAAATTGGTTTTAAAACATATTTTAAAGGTGTTTCTATAAAACCTGGACGACCGATAATCCTTTCTAAGTCAAGAATGAAAAATAAACTATTTTTTGGCTTACCAGGAAACCCGATTTCATGTGCTGCAGGATTTCGTTTTTTCATTTATCCTTTGCTACGTAAAGGTCTAGGAATGGAAAAAGAGGAAAAATTTAGAGCAAAAATAATTAATCAATATTTAAAACGTAAGGACTTTACTCACTTTGCTAGATGTTTAGTAAATGTGAATTCTGGAGGAACGGTAGAACTACGCGTACTTCAAGAACAGCAATCTCACAGAATTAAGTCATTTGCAAAAGCGAACTGTTGGGGAATTTTTCCGAGTGGAAAAGATCAATTTAAACCAGGGGATATTATTGAATGGGTACCATTAATTCCTAGTAGCTAATAGATAATTATTATGGTTTAATTTATTTATGTTAATTGATTCTTTTCAAAGAAAAATATCATACATAAGAGTTTCGGTCACTGACCGTTGTGACTTTAGATGCACTTATTGTATGTCAGAAGATATGGAGTTTTTACCAAAAAAGGATGTTTTATCTTTAGAAGAGCTGGACAGGCTTTGTAACACTTTTATAGAGCTTGGAGTAAAAAAACTTAGAATTACTGGCGGGGAACCCCTAGTCAGAAAAAATATAATTCAATTATTTAATAATCTTGGAAAAAAAATAGGCAAAGGATTAGAAGAATTAACACTTACTACAAACGGCTCTCAACTTGACCGTTATGCACAAGATTTATTTAATGCTGGGGTTAGAAGAATTAACATTTCTTTAGATTCTTTAGACAAAAATAAATTTAAAAAAATCACTCGGTACGGCGACTTTAATAAAGTTATAAAAGGAATAATGACGGCGAAAAAAGTAGGATTAAAAATAAAAATTAATACAGTGGCTTTAAAAGGGATAAATGACGATGAAGTGTTGAAATTAGTAAATTGGTGCGGGGAAAATAAATTTTCTTTAACATTTATAGAAGTGATGCCAATGGGTGAAATTGAAGAAAAAAGAATAGATCAATACATGCCTTTAACCGAAGTTAAAAATTTAATTCAAAAAAAATATAGCATTACCAAAGATCCATTAAGAACTGCTGGACCAGCTAGCTATGTACATTGTCATGAAACAGATCAAAAAATTGGTTTTATTACTCCACATACCCATAATTTTTGTGAACTATGTAATCGAGTTAGAATTACATGTGTTGGAGAAATGTATATGTGTTTAGGTCAGCAAGACAAAGCAGATTTAAAAACTTTTTTGAGAAGAAGTGAAAACAATCAGTTGTTAAAAGATGCAATATATGAAGCAATATCAAGAAAACCCAAGGGGCATGATTTTATTATTGAGAGAAAAGAAAATGAAAACTTTGTTCCTAGACACATGAATGTAACTGGCGGATAAAATGGAAATTCAATTAAAACTCTATGGATCTTCTAAAATATTAAGTGAAAAAGAAACATTAGATATTCAGTTACCAAATAATTCCGATATAAAAAAACTTAGAGATATTTTGACTAAAATTATTTCTGAAAAATATTCAAGAAGTGATTTAGAAAATTTGCCTAAAACTGCAGCCTTTTTTAGTGAAAAGGATGAGGTAATAGATGATAGTTATAAGTTAAGTAATAAAGAATATATTTCAATTATTCCTCCTATCGGCGGCGGTTAATGACTTTACACACAGCTCTTGTTAAAATTGAGGAAGAAAAAATTTCCTCAGAAAAAGCAAAGAAATTTATAGCTTCCGAAAAAAATGGGGCAGAGTCTATTTTTGTTGGGAAAGTCAGAAATGAAAATAATGGGAAAAAAGTTATAGCCGTAACCTATGACGCTCATGATCAAGCTGTCATTAAATCTTTTCAATTAATATGTACCAACGCACTAAATAAATTTGATAAAAATGCGAAAATTTTTCTAGAACACGCAAAAGGTTATGCGTCTGTAGGTGAAGTGAGTATTTTAATAGGAGTTGGATCAGGACACAGAGACGAAGCATTTAAAATTTGTAGATATATTCTTGAGGAGGTAAAACACCAGTCTCCAATATGGAAAAAAGAACATTATGCAGATGGTAAAGAAGAATGGCTTCCTGGACATTCTTTAAGACCAAAGAAAGAAGTTAAATAATGACAAAAAATAAAACTAACTCAGCAATTTTGATAGTTTTATTTGCTGGCATATTATGGTCGTTTGGTGCTTTGGTTGTTAGATACATTGAAGATGCACGCTCTATACCCTGGCAATATCTTTTTTTTAGAGGTGTAACTATTTTTGTAATTTTAAATATTTATTTATTTTTCAAAGAAGGAAGATCGTTTGTTAACAATTATAAAAAAATTGATTTGTCAGTCATTATAGGAGGACTAGGTTTTGCTACTGCTTTTATGGGTTTTATTTGGTCTATTACTCACACTTCGGCAGCCATTACTCTTTTGATGTTAGCAGCTATGCCATTTATGACAGCAATTTTAGGATATATTTTTCTTAAGGAAAAAGTTTCTTTTACAACTTTGACAGCAATTATTTTAGCAGCAGCTGGAATTATTTTTATGGCTTTTAGCAGCAGTCAAATAGGAACTTTATTTGGTTTATTGGCTGGCTTATTGTCCGCTTTAGGTTTTTCTGTTGGTTCTGTTTCTTTAAGATGGAATAAAAGGACACCAACTTTTACAACTGTTTCATTAGCTGGATTATTTTGCGCAATTATTTCTTTTGTGATGATAATTATTAACGATGCAAATGTTTTTACTACTTTTAGAAATTCTTCTCTTTCAGCATTACATGGAACTTTAGTATGTTCGGGTCTAATTCTTTATTCAATTGGTTCTAAAAATTTACCTGCTGCAGATCTTACTTTGTTGTCTTTGACGGAGGTTTTGGGCGGTATTTTTTGGGTTTGGTTACCAATTTTAGGTATTAATGAAATTCCAACGACCAACACAATCATAGGAGGTTTTATCTTAACCTTTGCAATTCTTTTTTACAGCTTAAATACAAAGAGAAACAGAAGATTTATCGGATTAAATTAATGTCGCAGCGACAATCTTAGAGCTTATTTTTTCTAAAATTATAATTATTTTAGTAGCAGCAATGAAAAAAATAACTTTATTACTTTTTATATTATTTATATCACAACCATCTTTTAGCGCGGATCAAACCATAGAAATGCTCAACAAATTAGGTAAGGAACATATGGTTTATTCAAAAAAAATTGTAAAAATTGATATTGGAGATACAGTTTTTTGGAAATCAGCAAAACCTGGTCACAACGTTGAGTTTATTAAAGGCGGCGTTCCAGAAGGAGTAGGAAAGTTTAAATCTGCTTTAAGCAAAGATACAGAATATAAATTTGAAATTCCAGGAATTTATGCTTACTGGTGTACTCCTCATAAAGGTATGGGAATGATAGGGTTCGTTATAGTGGGTAATGATAAGTCTAATTTAGACGCAGTAAAAAATATAAAGTATATGGGCAAGTCTAAAAAAGTTGCTATTGAACTTATTAATTCCCTTTAAATCTTTTTAAAAAATTACGGGTTTTGCGAGACACTTTTAGCCATTCTTTTTCTCACGTGCGGGTCTAAATATTTTTTACGAAGTCTTAAGTGTTTTGGAGTTACTTCCAAAACTTCATCATCATTTATATAAGCCATTTTTTCTTCAAGACTCATTTGTCTTGGAGGTGTTAAAACTACATTTTCATCAGTTCCTTGAGTTCTCATATTAGTTAATTTTTTTCCTTTTAAAAAATTAACTTCAAGATCGTTGTCACGACTATGTTCACCACAAATCATTCCTTTATAAACTTCTGTATTATGACCTATGAACATTTCACCCCGTTCTTGCAAATTGAATATTGCAAACGCAACAGCAGAACCTGTTTCCATTGAGATTAAAGCCCCATTTATTCTTCCGGTTATTCCAGTTTTAAATGGTCCATAAGAATGAAAAGTTCTATTCATAACTCCAGTACCACGAGTTTGAGTCATAAATCTTGATTGATAACCAATTAGTCCACGCGTGGGGGCATGAAAAATTAAACGTGTTTTACCTGCGCCTGCATCAATCATATTAATCATTTCAGCTTTTCGTCTATTCATACTATCAATAATTTTTGAAGAAAATTCTGCATCCAAATCTATTGTAACTTCTTCTATTGGTTCCGTTTTATTTCCACTATTATCAGTTTTACAGATTACACGTGGACGTGATACAGTAAGTTCAAAACCTTCTCTTCTCATTGTTTCTACTAAAACTCCTAACTGTAACTCTCCACGACCACTAATTTCGAAAGAATCTTTATTTTTATTTTCAGAAAAACTTATTCCCACATTATTCTCATCTTCTGTAAGTAGACGTTCTCTTATTTGTGTAGAGGTTAGCTTTGTTCCATCTTTACCTGCTAACGGAGATGAATTTACACTTATAGTAATTGACATTGTAGGAGGATCTATTGGTGTGCTAGGTAAAGGTTTTTCAACAGATAAATCGCATATAGTATCTGCGACAGTAGCCTTAGTTAAACCAGCAATAATTACAATATCCCCAGCAATTACTTCTTCGACAGGTATTTTTTTAGTGCCTTCAAATCTTAAAAGTTTTGTTAATCTTCCAGCATCAACTTTTTGACCATCTAAATTAATTGCTTTTACATTTTGATTTATTCGGGCGGTTCCTTGTCCTACACGGCCTACTAAACATCTACCTAAAAAACTGTCTGCATACAAAAGTGTAGAAAGCATAGCAAATGGTTTATTTATTTCTACCTTAGGCTCAGGAACATGTTCTAATATTAAATTTAATAAGGAGTGAAGATTTTCTTTTGGTTGATCCAGCTCTTTTACTGACCATCCGTCACGTCCTGATGCGTAAAGAATAGGGAAATCTAATTGTTCATCATTTGCTCCTAGCGCAACAAACAAATCAAACACTTCATCAATAACTTCTTTTGGTCTAGCATCTTTTCTATCAACTTTATTTATTATAACTATTGGTTTAAGTCCTTGAGCTAAAGCTTTTTTCATTACAAAACTCGTACCTGGAAGACATCCTTCAGCTGCATCTGTTAAAAGTATTACTCCATCAGCCATATCAAGAACTCTTTCTACTTCACTAGAGAAATCAGAATGCCCAGGAGTGTCAATAATATTAATTCTATTATCTTTCCATTTTATGGATGCAGGTTTTGCAAGAATAGTTATTCCTCGCTCTTTTTCAAGATCGCCACTATCCATAACTCTTTCTTCAATTTTTTGGTTGTCTCTCCACAATCCACTCTGTTTCATAATAGAATCAATCAGTGTAGTTTTTCCATGATCGACATGAGCAACTATGGCTATGTTTCTTATATTATTTTTCATAATTCACAGTTCTTATAGTCTAATTTTATAAATAAGAAATAGTTAACTGGGGTTTTTTTTTAAAAAATCAATATAATCAATAACTTCTTGAAATTTATCATCTTCAATATCTTTGTAACTTTTTTTAAACTTTGACTTAACGCAAATTGCAACGTGTGCATAAGGATTTCTACCTTTAGGGTGGTTAGGATGATTAGGTAATTGCCCTTTTAAATAATCACCAGCTTCCTGTATGATTTTCCAGAGTTTACTTGCGTTTTCTTTGTTCATGCCTGTCTAAATCTTGATTTATCTCTTCTGTACCCAGTCTGTACCCAGTTATCCCACATTATCTAGGATTTAATTTTTTTTCAATAATTTAACAATTCGTTCTCTTTGATCTTTTAAATAT
This sequence comes from uncultured Pelagibacteraceae bacterium, assembly GCA_902589795.1. Taxonomy (GTDB): domain Bacteria; phylum Pseudomonadota; class Alphaproteobacteria; order Pelagibacterales; family Pelagibacteraceae; genus AG-414-E02. The sequence goes on from CACIUJ010000007.1 coordinate 35,672, forward strand.
TTTTGAAAATCTTCATAGCCTCTGCCTTGAACATTCTTATAATCTTCAAATTCTTCTTTTTCCGCTGACTCAGGTTTTTTCCACTTTTCTGTAATATTTTTTCCATTTTTGTCTACCATATAAAAAACTCCTGTAGGTGAATATTCAAAACCTGAATAGTCAATTTGCTCACTTGAAGGCAATTGACCGTTATTATTATAACGATGATGAAACCTAAAGCCAAGTCCATGGTGATGTTCATATTCGTGCCAGTTATTTTTATCTCCTTTTTCTAAAGTAATAAGAAACGACACAAAATCATTTGAAACGATCCTATTAGTGTAATATTTGGAAAAATTTATTTTGTTAATTTTTTTTTCATTTTTAAAAATATTATATGAAATTATATCGGTATGTATGTAAGTATCGTCAAAAGCTCTATCTGCCCATTTATTTCCTGCGTAAGCATTTGCTCTTGGTATTTCTAGATGCTTTAAATTATCCTCATCCGATGAATCTAAATCATATTTAAAGTAAATTTTATTTTTTTTTCCAATATCCAGAGTTGCTTTTTTTACAAAATTTTCTATGTCTTGTTTTTCCCAGCGCGTAAATTTTGCTAATTTCTTTTTTATTCCAAAAAAACCCATATTTTTTAATTTATTTTTTTCATTTTAATATTTTGACAGTAGTAGTTTTATTATTTTTTTCCTTATAAATACGTATGCTATGATCATAATCAGAAGTTCCTACAT
>CACIUJ010000008.1 GCA_902589795.1 uncultured Pelagibacteraceae bacterium
TGCTTTAAGTGGATTATTTCCTTTTGGAGGCATTGGATAAAGTTGTGCCTCTCCTAGTATTCTTGAAACTCTTAAAGTTGGTTTAGCACCTTTACTAATCCAATGTTTTATTCTCTCTACTTCAAGATTAATTCTTTCTTTTTTTGTTTTTGGTAATAATGGATTGTAAAAACCTACTTTTTCAATAAACCTTCCATCTCTTGGAAATCTACTGTCGGCAACCACTATTTTATAAATTGGTCTTTTTTTGGCACCACCCATTGATAATCTAATTTTAAGCATAACTTTTGTTTCCTTTCTTTTATTTTGTAAGTTTTGTAGCACCAGTTTCTTGGTGTACTATTTTTCCATCTTTAAACTTGTAATAGGACATAACTGCTTCTTTATTACCGTCCTTAAAACTTGCAATGGCGTGCATGAATCCAACTTCGTTGTTTTCAAAAAGAATTCTCTCTTTATCAAGTTTTACATCTTTCATTCCAACCCATTTAACTACATCATCTTTGGACAATGTTTTTCCAGATGCGTGCATTAGAAATTTAAAATCATCGTGTATAATTTCTTTCGCACTGTTTGCATCACCTGCATTTACTACTTTAACTAATTTTTGTATTATAGACATATTTTTCCTTTCTATTTCAGTTGATTAAATATTTCTGGGGGTATTCCTTCTTCATGACCACCTTTAGACATTTTTTTCATCATATTAGTCATCATTTTAAATTGCTTGAGCAATTTATTTATAGTGGCTGGATCTGCTCCAGAACCACCAGAAATTCTTTTTTTTCTTGAACCGTTAATAATTTTAGGATCCAATCTTTCTTCCTTTGTCATTGATAAAATAATTGCTTCATTAACTTTGATAATATTTTCATCTATATTTGCATTATCCATTTGTTTTTTTATCTTTGAAACTCCTGGCAACATTGAAAGAACACCTTCCATGCCACCCATTTTTTTCATTTGTCTAAGTTGACTTAGATAATCTTCCATAGAAAATGATCCTGTTCTTAAATTTTTTTCAGTTTCTTTAATTTTTTCTTCATCAAGATCCTGCGCTGCTTTCTCAACAAGAGAAACCACGTCTCCCATTCCTAATATTCTATTAGCTATTCTGTCTGGATGAAAAATGTCTATTTCTTCAATTTTTTCTCCTGTTCCAATAAATTTAATAGGAGTGTTGGTAGCAAATTTCATACTCAAAGCCGCTCCACCCCTACCATCTCCATCTACTCTGGTTAAAATAATTCCTGTCAAATCAACTGCTTTCTTAAATTCTTGTGCAACATTAACGGCGACTTGACCTGTAAGAGAATCTGCTACCAAAATTGTTTCTATTGGGTTAGCCAAAGATTTGATCTCTTTAATTTCATTCATCATAGCAAGATCAACTTGAGTTCTTCCAGCAGTATCAAAAATTATTATGTCTGAGCCATTTAAAGTGGCAGCACTCAAAGCTCTTTTAACAATATCGATTGGTAATTGATCTTTAACGATAGGTAAAGTTTGGATTGAGTTTTTTTCACCTAATGTATTTAATTGTTCTTGTGCTGCTGGCCTGTATACATCTAAGCTAACAAGTAAAGATTTTTTATTATTTTTTTTTTCTAAATATTTTGCAATTTTAGCGGCAGAAGTTGTTTTTCCAGATCCTTGTAAACCAACAAGCATTAAGCAAGCTGGTGGTACTACATTTAAGTTTAATTCTGATTTAGCTTCACCTAAAATTTTAACAACTTCATCAAAAACAACTTTTACAATCATTTGACCTGGACTAGTTGATCTTATTATCTCCTGTCCAATTGCACGTGGTTTTATATTTTTTATAAGTTCCTTAACGACAGACAGGGCTACATCTGCTTCTAATAAAGCAAGACGTATTTTTGCTAAACCTTCGTCAACTTGAGCTTCGTTAAGTGAAGGAGCTTTCTTTAAAGAACTAAAAATTTCTTCAAATTTATTTGTTAAATTTTCAAACATAATTCATTTATTCCAGCAAAAATCGCACTAGTGGGCGAACCCTCGCTGACTAGTGTCGATCCCTCTGTTTCCAGAGACACCGCAAAAACTTCCTTTTGCGGGAATAGCAAGGAAACTACATATTCATGTTCAAAAAGTCAATAAATAAAGATAAAACTAAAAGTATGAATAATTTTGAAGCTTATAAAATGGATGGCCTGGGTAATGACTTCATTATATTTGATAATAGAAAAAAACCTATTTTGCTATCCAAAGAACAAATAATAAAAATTTCTGATCGAAATAATATTGGATGTGATCAAGTAATTTTTATTGGTAAAGATCATAACAATAATCCATTTTTAAAATTTTATAATTCTGATGGAAATGAGATATCAGCATGTGGCAATGGAAGTAGATGTGTTGCTTATTTATTAATGAAAGAAAAAAATAATAAAAAGATATCTTTAAAAACAAAAGCTGGAATTCTTGAAGCTAAAATAAATGACAACGATTTAGTTAGTATAAATATGGGTCAACCTAATTTTAACTGGAACAAAATACCATTATCACACAAAATGGAAAATAAAAATCTAGGATTAAAAATTAATAGCTCTGATGGGAAAGAAGTAATAGGTGGTTTCGCTTTAAACATTGGTAATCCGCATGTAGTTTTTTTTGTAGACGATATTAATCAATATAATATAAAAAATATTGGTCCTAAAATTGAAAACCACAATTATTTCCCAGAAAAATGTAATGTTACTTTGGGAACTATAAAAAATAAAAAACATGTAAAAGTAAAAGTATGGGAAAGGGGTGCTGGTTTAACAGCAGCTTGTGGAACAGCAGCTTGCGCTACCGCAATTTCAGGAATATCTCTAAATTTAATTGAAAAGTGTGTCGATATAGAGTTTCCAAAGGGATTATTAAATATTGAATGGAAGGAAGATAATAATATTTTTATGACAGGAAAAGTTTCTGAAATAAAAAAAATTACAGTTAGCATTTAACTATGGGTATTTTTGATAAATTTAAAACAGGATTATACAAAAGTTCAAAAAATCTTTCTTCTGGTTTGAATGATCTATTTTTTAAAAAAAAAATTGATGAAGAAACTCTTAATAAATTAGAAGATTTTTTAATTCTATCTGATGTTGGAGTCGAATCTTCGAAAGATTTAAGAGAAAAGTTTTCCAATACCAAATTAGATCCGGAAAAATCCCATAAAGACGAAATTTTTAAAATATTAGCTAGTTATATTTCTGAAATATTAAAACCGCTCGAAAAAAAATTAGAGGATATAAGCATAAATAAACCTAGTGTAATTTTAATTGCAGGAGTAAATGGTGTGGGTAAAACTACCACTATTGGGAAACTTGGTAAAATTTTAGCAAAAAATAACAAAAAAATAGTTTTGGGGGCAGGAGATACCTTTAGGGCTGCAGCTGTAAGCCAGTTAGATGTATGGGCAAAAAGAATTGGTGCAGATATTATAAATTCTGAAGATGGAGCAGACCCAGCATCTGTTGCTTATAAAGCTTTGGATCACGCAAAGAAAAAAAAATTTGATTACCTTCTTATAGATACTGCCGGACGGCTTCAAAATAAAAAAAATTTAATGGAGGAATTCAAAAAAATAACAAAAGTAGTAAAAAAAATTGATTCTAATGCTCCTCATGAAACTTTTCTTGTTTTAGATGCTACCACAGGGCAAAGCGCAATTAATCAAGTGGAGGAATTTAAAAAAATAACTCCTATTACTGGAATTATTATGACTAAACTGGATGGTACGGCAAAAGGTGGAATTTTATTAGCAATAGGAAAAAAATTCAAATTACCCATAGTAGCATTAGGCATGGGAGAAAAAGAAGATGACCTGCATATCTTTGATGCTGAACATTTTGCAAATGCACTAATGTTTAATTAAATCAATTTATCAAATTTTCTGAAACTAGTGGTTTGTAAAAAGCACATTTATAAATAGAATTTAAATTTTCATAACCACAATTTTTTAACAATGAAGAGATATACAATTTAAAATTATTATTTTCTGGTAGCCTTTCAAGTTTTTGATTTCTTATATTAAATTTAAAATTAGATCGTATTGACTTTATCCCACTTATCATAATTAATGTTTCATTGTCACTAAGCAAATAATAGGCATAATCTTCTGGAAAAACAGGAAGGTTATAACCTGAACCCAATTCTTTAACTTTTTTTGGAAACCAATCATATGTAATTACCGGACTAATTTTTCCTGTATCATTATACAAGATATATAAATCCTGAGGATAATCATTAATATAATTAAATTCCTTACCCTTTGCTAAAATCGCTTTTTCTCTAGTTTTAAAATATAAAGTAAACTTATCATCATGAGAAAGCATTTTTCCAACATTAAACACTTCTTCAAAATCCCATTTAATTGGAGATGATTCTTCAGAATTTACTTCCAGCTGAAAGAGTGAGAAGAAAAATATAATATATAAAAGTAATTTTTTCATATTAAAAAATTACTTTTTGACTGTGTAATTAGATTGTTTAAATTGTGACTTAATTTAAGCTATTGATAAAATCTTTTAATGCTTTTAAAAGATTTTGATTATATTCCATCATATGATCGTCATATTTTGAAAAATAAAAATATTTAGGTTCATTGGCAAGTTCATACATTTTTTTACCCATATAAAAAGGAACAATATTATCAACTTCCCCGTGCATAATTAAAATTGGTATTTTTATTTTTTTTATTTTTTTATAACTTTCATACTTATCTTTTAATAATAATTTTACAGGTAAATAGGGATATACATTTTTTCCAGCTTCTATCATTGAGGTAAAAGGAGACTCCAAAATAATGCCAGCAAAATTTTTATCTTGTGCAATTTCAGTTGCTACACCTGTGCCTAAAGATTCTCCATAAAGCACAATGTTTTTTTCTAAAACACCTTTGGATTTTAACCAACTAACTGCACTTCTAGCATCTTCGTAAAGGCCTTCCTCAGTTGGCTGACCCTTGTTACCACTAAAACCTCTCCATGCGACAAGTAAAAAATTCACGTTCATATTTTTAAAATGATTAATTTTATGAATTCTGTTTTCTAATGATCCAGCATTTCCATGGAAAAAAAGTATAGTCTTATAATTATTAATATGTTTATTGTGGTACCAAGACAAAAGCTCAATATTGTCCTGGGTTTTGATTTTTATCCTTTCTACGGAAACAAGTAAATCATCACCATAATAATTATTTTCACTTGGATGATATAAGAGATTTCTTTGAAAAGCATAAACCAGAACAACAATAAAAAAATAACTCAATAAAAAAAAAAATAATATTATAATAAAATAGTTCATTTTCATTAAGTATTTCTTTAATAAAAAATTCATTTTCAAATGTTAATATTTAACTTATCATATGTTTAAAAAAAACATGATAAAAGAATTTAAAATAAAAGACATACTAAATGCGGTAGAAACTATTTCAAAAAAAGAAAAAAAAACTAAAATGAAGAAAGAAGATAATAATAATGAGTTTTTGCCTAATAACTGTCAAGTAAAATCAAGCAAAAGTGATATCCTTGTTCTTAACGAAATGATTGAATAGAATAATTTAAAAGAAAAAATTATATGATTATCCAATGTCAAAATTGTTCTAAGAAATTTATTGTTAAAAATGAAGATATTCCAAAAGAAGGGAGGAATGTTAAGTGTGGATATTGTTCTGCCACTTGGTATCAAGAACCAGTTTCTGTATTAAATAAAACTCCAAAAGTAAACAAAAAAAAACAACCTAAAAAAGCAAATGAATCTCTTTCGGTGGAATCAATAAAAGCCTCCGATGGTAAAACTTATAAATTTTTGGGAAGTCAATGGGCAGAATTATTACCTTCGGGAAAAACCGGATTATTTGCTAAAAAAAAAATTGGAAAAGAACTTGATAAAATAACAGGAAGAAAAGTTGAAAAAATTAGTGAAAAGAAAACAAAACAGACTATAAAAGAACTAAACCCATCGTTACAAACTATAAACAACAAAGATAAATTAACAGATAATTATGAGCAAAAAAATGGGATTGGTTTTTTTGGGTATTTTTGCTTATTAATAATTGTAGGATTTTCTCTTGTAGGAATATTAAAAACTTTTGAATCAGATTTAATCTTGCATTTTCCAGAGGTAGAGTATGTTTATGAAATGTTAAATCAACAATTAATATATGTCTCAGAAACAGTTAAAAATATGATAACAATATTGAAAGATTTAATTGAATCTTATTAATTTTTTATTTTTTTAAGTCTTTTAAAGAATCTTTTATTAGAAGAAATAGACAAAATATAACTATAATCCAAAAAGGAAGACCTCTCCAAAATCCAGCTAGGCCGGTGCTTATACTCCAAGCTAACCCAATTACAAATATAGATACTAGCGCTATACCTAATATAACTGTTAATTTTTCACTTAATTTCATTTATTAATTTTGTCGTTAACCAATTTGCATTTCTAAATAATCTTTCATCATCAAACACTGATGATACAAGCTGTACTCCCACTGGAAGACCATTTCTTCCTTGAAGCAATGGTAAGCTAATAGAAGGCATTCCACAATAAGTCCAAATTGTACAAAAAATAGGATTGCCGGTAAAATCTAAACCTTTGGGAGCTTCACCCGTTGCTGAAGGAGTTAAGATTGCATCATAATCATGAAAAAATTGTTTAAAGAAAGTATTTGCTGTATCTATTTTTGATACAGCATCATTATATTCAACTGAAGTATATTTCATGCCCCTTTCAATGGCCTCTACAATTTTATTGCTTAATTTATTTTTAGAAGATTTATATTCTTTAGAAAAAGAAGTAGCCATGTCTGACTCCATAATTATTTTATGCCACTTAGGAATGTTTTCAAAACCTTCTGGAAGTTCAACTTCATCTATTTTACCTTTTAACTTATTTTTTATTTCATCTTTTATTTCTTCAAAACCCTCTTTTACATCTTCTTCTAATTTATCCATAAAAGGTAATTTGATATAGGCCAACACTGGTTCCATTGGAGGTTTTTGCTGACAAGCATCTAATAATTTTGGTTTAGGATTTAAGGATGTGTCAGGATCTTGCTTATCATAACCAACAAGCTGCTCACTAATTAATGCAGCATCCTCTACAGAGTTAGAAAAAACTCCTATCTGATCCAATTTTCTAGATACCTGCAATACCAAGTGTCGTGAAATTAATCCTCTTGTAGGTTTATAACCTACTACACCACAGTAAGAGGCTGGCCTAATAACTGATCCATTAGTTTGACTACCAACAGCAAGTGGAACCATATGTGAAGCTACAGCTGCAGCGGAACCACTTGATGACCCGCCAGGAGTTCTATTAAGATCATGTGGATTTTTAGTTTTTCCAGGTGAATAATAGGCAAGTTCACATGTTACAGTCTTACCCATAATAACCGCTCCTGCTTGTTTTAATTTTGAAACAACCGTGCTGTCATTGAAGTTTGGATTTTCCTTATGGATTTCAGTACCATCAGTTGTTGGCATATCCGCTGTATCAAAAATATCTTTAACCCCAACTGGAATACCATGAAGATCTCCATGATTTCCTGATTGATGCAGCAAATCAAGTTTTTTTGCTTGAGCAAGGACAAGTTCTTCATCAAAGAATTCCCAAGCTTGAATATCTTTTTCTTTTTTTTTTATTTCTTTTATATAATTTTTTACAAGTTCTTCTGATGTAATTTCTCCCTTTTTAATGGATTTAACCATTTCTACAGCTGAAATATTAAGTGCAGACATTAATTTTATTTAGCAATACCAAAAAAGTAATCTGGTAAATATAATACTAACCCCGGAAAATTATACATAAGAACCATTGTGAATATTACTATGGCCAAATAAGGCATAATACTTTTAAATATTTCTATTAATTCAATCTCATCTCCAACCACACCCTTCAAATAATAGGCAGCCATCGCCATTGGTGGAGTCAGAAAGGAAGTTTGAAGGTTTAAAGCAACTAGCATGGCAAAAAAGTATGGGTTCACACCAAAAGTATCAAGCATAGGTAAAAAAATTGGAACAAAAATAATTAATATTTCTGTCCATTCTAAAGGCCATCCAAGTAAAAAAATTATTAACTGAACTAGAACAAGAAATTGCCAAGGTTCCAAGTTCATAGCAAGAATCCAATGTTCAATTATTGCATGACCACCTAGATATGAAAAAATTGAGGCAAAAGTCCAAGAACCAACAAATAACCAACAAACCATCGCTGTTGTTTTGGCCGTTAAGAAAATCGAATGTTTCAATGTTTTCCAATTAAGTGATCTGTAACAAAAAGCTAAAAACAATCCTCCAAACGCACCGATTGCAGCAGCTTCTGCTGGAGTTGCTAATCCGAGTAAAATGGAGCCAAGTACTGTTAAAATTAATAATGCTAGAGGAACAAAAGAAGTTAATAGTTGAAGTAAAATAACTCTCGATGGTGGAACTTCTTCTTCTATAGGTTTTGGTGCAAGACTTGGATTGAAATATGCACGGGTTACAACATAAATCATATAAAAACCAGCTAATAAAAAACCAGGAAAAATTGCTGCTGCGTAAAGTCTCAACGGAGATAATTCAGCTATAACCGCATAAACAATGAGCATAATACTTGGTGGAATTAATATTCCTAAAGTTCCACCAGCACAAATTACTCCTGATGCAAAACCTCTATGATAACCAGCTTTAACCATGGCTGGGAAAGCTAGTAGTCCCATTAATGTAACAACTGCTCCAATGATTCCGCTAGCAGTAGCAAATATTGCACAGGTAGCAAGCGCTGCTACAGCCATTGATCCTGGAAGATGTCGCGTGGCCAATTGTAAACTAAAAAATAATCTATTAACAATATTTGCACGCTCAACAACATAACCCATAAATAAAAATAGAGGTATGGCAACTAAAACATCATTTTCCATTACCGAATAGGTATTTTGATTAAGTAAATAAAAAATTTGATTATTAAATAAATTGTCTGCTTGGAAGTAAGCGTAATAACCAAAACCCACGCCCATAGCAATAAGTGTAAAAGCTATCGGAAAGCCTAATAGAACTAGAAAGATAAACAATGAAAGCATTAACATAGCCACTTGTGGATCGGTCATTTAATTATCCTTCTCCAATGCTTTTTTTCTTCTTAGCTCTTCTTCTGTTTTTTTAATTAAATCTTCTTCAGTTTCTCTGACATCTTCATGTCTTTTCATCCATGTGCCATTTCTAATACAAAGAATACATCTCATAGATTCTGAAATTCCTTGCAATATTAACAATCCTCCAGCAAGAGGTATTAGAGATTTAAAAAAATAAATTTGAATTCGAGCAGGGCTATTCCAGCTAACTTCTTTATATCTCCAAGAGTCACCAGCTATTTCATAACCAAACCAAAGTAAAGCCAACATCCCAGGAAAAAAGAAAAATATATAGAGTATTAAATCGATCCATGCCTGTGCTTTAACGGGAAATAATCTATATAAAACATCACCTCTTACATGAGCATCTTGAGCTAATGCATATGCACCGGCCATTAGAAAAAGTCCACCATACATTTGAACCATCATATCGAAGGCCCAAACTGTGGGAGCATTTAAAACATATCTTACAAAAACCTCATAGGTTACGGAAAGAGTCAAAATAAGAATACACCAGCCGAAAGCTCGGCCGATCCATATACTTAAACTTTCAAAGAAATAAATAAATTTTTCCACGAACCCCTCTAACTAGAAAATAGTTTATATAAAACTACATAAAATTCAATAAGAAAGGGCGACCTTTTGGGCCGCCCTTAATAATATATCAACTTAAATATTTAAATTGCTTTCGTTGGTTCACCGAAGTGATGTTTGTAAGCCATTGCATAATCAGGTTGGTTAAGCAATAAATATGCCATAACTTTTTTAGCATATACTTTTTGTGAATCGACAACTTCTTTAAAGAAAGGATCTTTCTTTGAAAATTTGTCCGTTATCACATCCCATGCCTTTAATTGATCAGCCATAACACTGTCTGGCGTTCTGTAAACGTTAACACCAAGCTTGTTTTTTAATGTAACAAGGTCATCAGCGTATCTTAACGTGTTGTGCCAGAAGAAGTTAGAGTTTTCAGCTTCAGAAGCATACTCAAGAATTTTTTGTAATTCTGGAGCAAGACCATCAAATTTTTTCTTATTAAATGTGATCTCAAAAGCTTCTTGCGATTGATGGAAGCTTGCTAAGTGATAATGTTTTGATACATCTTGCATACCAAAGTCACTATCAGATGTTGGATTGTTAAACTCAGCAGCATCAATTAATCCGCTCTTCATTGCTGGTTGAATTTCTGGACCAGGTAATTGAACAACTGACATTCCCATTTCTCCTAGAACGTCTGCAGCTAATCCCACAGTACGATATTTCAAACCTTTCATTTGAGCTGATTTTTTAATTTGCTCTTTAAACCATCCAAGTGGTTGGGCAGGCATTGGGCTATTGAAGAAACTAACAAGGTTTAATCCTAAACTTCCCATCAGTTTATTAAATAGTTGCATACCACCTCCGTACTGTATCCAACCTAGCAACTCTTGTGCGCTCCAGCCCCAACATGGGCCTGTACCGAAAAGAGAAGCAGCAGGTGATTTACTGTACCAATATGCTGGTACATAGTGAGCTCCGTCTAGAACTCCTCTGTGAACAGCATCTTGCATTTGACTTGTTTTCACTACAGAATTTACAGGTAGTAAATCGATTTTCAAACTACCTCCCGCCATATCGTTAACTCTTTTAACGTATGCCTGAGCATTCTCTAGGAAAATTCCTCCACCCCAAGCAGCTTGTACTTTTAATGTAGTCGCAGCTTTAGCGATTGAAGGCATAGCCAACGTTGCGGCAGCAACAGCACCTGTTGCAGCGGCAGCTTTAAAGAATTTACGTCTTGAAGGAGTTTTAATTCCTTTTAACGTTTTATCTTTTTTTGACATAAGTTCCCCCTTAATTGTCATTAGTTAATTAACTTATTAGAATTTAACCATATTAGTATTTTAGAGTCTTTCTATTTTTTGAAAAAAAACTTTACTAAATGGCTAAGAATTTAAATTGAAGAGAATTGAGTTCAATCTATAATTGAATTTAACAATTTTCTTAGTTGTTTCTTTCTAGACACATTGCAATACCCATGCCCCCACCTATGCACAAAGTAGCTAACCCTTTTTTTGAATTTCTTTTTTTCATTTCATGCAAAAGTGTTACAAGTATTCTGGCTCCAGACGCGCCGATTGGGTGTCCTAAAGCAATAGCACCACCATTTACGTTTACTTTTTCCTTAGCAATTCCCAAATCTTTTATTACTGCTAAACTTTGTGCTGCAAAAGCTTCGTTGGACTCCACTAAATCTATATCAGAAATTTTCCAATTTGCTTTTTTTAAAGCTTCCTTAGAAGCAGGAATTGGGCCCGATCCCATTAAAGAGGGATCAACACCACAAGTTGTCCATGAAATAATTTTAGCCAAAGGTTCTAAGCTTCTTTTTTTAGCCTCATCCTCAGTCATTAAAACAACTGCAGCTGCTCCATCGTTAATTCCTGAGGCGTTTCCAGCAGTTACAGTTCCACCATTTTTAAACGAAGGTTTTAATTTTGACAATCGTTCTAAAGTCATATCTGATCTTGGATGCTCATCTACATCTAATTTATTTTTACTATTAAATTTAACTGAAACTATTTCATCTTTAAATTTATTTTTTTTTTGTGCTTCTTGAGCTTTAAGCTGAGAGGATAAAGCAAAATCATCCTGGTCTTTTCTTGTTATTTGCCATTTATGAGCTACATTTTCAGCAGTTACTCCCATATGATAACCATTAAATGCATCCCAGAGCCCATCTTTTATCATCGTATCAACTAAATTTGATTCTTCTAATTTTTTTTTCTTTATCTAAAGAAATGACATGAGGAGCATTACTCATACTTTCTTGTCCACCAGCAATTATAATTTTTGAATCATTGCATTTTATTGTTTGGTAACCTGCAGCTACTGCTCTTAATCCTGAGCCGCATACTTGATTAATAACATAAGCAGTTTTTTCAAAAGGAATTCCAGATTTAATTGCGGTTTGCCTAGCTGGGTTTTGACCAGCTCCACTCGTTAATACTTGTCCCATTATCAATTCATCGACATCATTTGCATTTAAATTTGATCTTTTTAGAGATTCTTTAGTTACTAAAGCTCCTAGATCTTTTGCTTCTAAATCTTTTAAAGAACCTCTGAAAGTTCCAATCGGAGTCCTAACTGCTGATGTTATAACAATATTTTTACTATCTTCGCCCATAATTTAGTTTACTTTATTTTTGCAATTTCCTGTGTCAAAATACTCTTTTATATTATCTATAGCTAAATCTGCCATATCTGTTCGTGTTTTTTTTGTCGCGCTTCCTAGGTGTGGTAATAAAAAAACGTTTGGAAGATTCAAATATCCAGCATTAATTTGGGGTTCGCCCTTATAAACATCTAGTCCTAAAGCATAAATTTTTTTATCTTTAAGAGCTTTTATCATAGCGTCATCTTCTATCATATCTCCTCTAGCACTATTAACAATGATCGCATCTTTGGGAAAATATTCTAAACTTTCTTTATTTATAATATCCTTTGTTTGTTTTGTGGCTGGACAATTAATGGAAAGGATGTCTGATACTGAAAATAAACTTCTAACATTTTGGTGATAAGTTGCTTTTAATTCTAGATCAGGGCTTAATTTTTTTCTGTTATGATAGTGAATTTCCATACCAAAAGCTCTAGCTCTTTTAGCAACCGCTCTTCCAATCCTACCCATTCCTAAAATTCCTAATCGTGATCCAGAAAGTTGCTTACCAATTAAAAAATCTGCTGACCATTTCCAATTTTTTTCTCTTGCTTTTTTAATACCTTCAGTTGCTCTTCTTGAAGCGCCAAGTATTAATAACATTGCAATTTCAGCAGTTGCATCCGTTAATACATCTGGTGTATTCGTTACAACAATATTTCTTTTCCTAGCAGCGTCTATATCAATATTTCCAAAACCTACAGCAAAATTTGATATGATTTTTACTTTGTTTGAAAGTTTATTTATAACATTTTCATCTATTGCATCTGTTATTGAAGATAGTATTCCTTCACAATCTATACTTAGATCAATTAATTTTTTATTTGAATACATTTCATCATTTAAATTTAATTTTGCATTCCACAGTTTTAATATTCTTTCCTCATTTGATTTTAGTAATTTTCTGGTAACTAAAATTTTCTTCATATATTTTTTAAAATTTCAGGTTTGGGTCCACCAGTGTACCAATCGATGACTTCCACTGTATGTAGAACAGGAATTTTTGTACCATTTGCTATATGTGTTATACAGCCAATGTTTCCAGTTGAAATAAACTGCGGATTAATTTTTTCAATATTATTAACTTTATTTTTCAATAATTCATTTGCAATTTCATTTTGAAGCAAATTATATGTCCCTGCAGAACCACAACAAATATGACCATCGGATATTTCTAAAACGTCATTTCCAGTTTTTTTAATTAAATTAATTGCTTCATTATGAACTTTTTGACCATGTTGCAATGAACATGCTGAATGATAAGCAATTTTATATTTTTTTCCGTTTGTTGGTTTAATAACAAAATTAAGCTTAACCTTTTCTTCTAGATATTCAGATATATCTTTTGTTAGTTCTGATATTTTTTTTGCTTTCTTTTTAAAATCATCATTTGATCTAAAAATAAATCCATAATCTTTTATTGTTGTTCCGCAACCCGATGTATTGGAAATAATTGCGTCTAACCCATTTTTTAAATATTCATCATACCAAATTGAAATGTTTTTTTTAAAAGTTTTAAAAGCTAATTCCCCTTTTCCTAAATGATGATCTAAAGAACCACAACAATTTATTCCTTTTGGAACAACTACTTCTATTCCATGTCTGTTTAATAATCTTATAGTAGCTTCGTTAATTTGAGGAGAAAGAACTTTTTGTACACAGCCAGTTAGCAGCGCAACTCTGGCTACTGGCTTTTTTCTTTTTAACGGTGAATATATTTGCATTTTAGGCAATGTTTTTTTTGGTAATTTCATGGGCATAAGTGAAATCATTAATCTTATTTTTTTTGAAAATAAAAAATAAAATGGCTTTACAAATTGAGTCAAAATTAAAATAAATTTAAATTTAAATGTGCTAGTTAATACACTAGATAAAAAATTTCTTGTAATTTTATCCCAAAATGGTCTTTTGTAAGTTTTTTCAATATGTGCTCTACCATGATCTATAAGATGCATATAATTAACACCAGAGGGACATGTGGTCATACAGCTGTAACAAGAAAGGCATCTGTCTATGTGTTTAACAATTTTTGAATTTGCGGGCTTATTATTCTCTAGCATGTCCTTAATTAAATAAATTCTTCCTCTAGGACCATCTAGCTCGTCTCCTAAAAGTTGATAAGTTGGGCATGTAGCATTACAAAAGCCACAGTGAACACATTTTCTAAAAATTTTTTCACTGGATTTATTGTCTTTATCTTTTAATTGTTCTTTAGAAAAATTGGTTTCCATTTATATACCTGTATACATCTTGCCTGGATTTAATATTCTTTTTGGATCAAAACTTTTTTTTATATTTTGTGATATATTAAATCTTTCTCTGCTAATAGTAAAAACTTCTTCAACATATGGAAGGTATTCTGAATTTTTTATCATTGTAATATAACCTCCATGATTAATAACTTTTTTTCTAATTGATTCGAACATTTCTTCTGATAACTCAAAAGCCTCTACCCAAATCAATGAACCACCCCAATCAAGAAAATATCTAAATTTATTTGAGAATTGATAAATAAGTTGTATCCATTCTGATGGGGGAATGACAATTCTAAAAATGCTATTCTTTGATGTTGAAAAAATTTCTAAATTTTTTACTTTGCTCCAAAAAATTTCTGATTGGTAAAAATCCAGTATTGAAATATTAAATTTTTGGTTATTTAATTCTTTCTCTAGGTTTTTGATTCTTTGGTCAATAGAACTTTTTGATCCTTCTACTCTAATAGCTGTGAGCGAACCCTCTTGTTTTAAATCATTTAGTTTAAATGTTTTCTCAATATCCATGGTACATCCTTTAACTTTTGGACCCGCAGGGAAAAAAGATGCGCCTGAAATATCATTTGAAGAAGTGACAGCTTCACTCAATGTAGAATTAGCAGCTTCTAATTTTTGATTATGTATCACTAATGTCCTACTTTCTTCAGATTGAGGCAGAACTTTAAAAGTAATTTCGGTCAAAGCAACTAAGGTTCCATATGAACCACAAATTAATTTACTCAAATCATAACCTGTAACATTCTTAACAACGTTACCACCAGATTTTATAATTTCTCCCTTTCCATTAATTCCTCTAAAACCCAAAACGTGATCTCTAATACTTCCAACTTTAAATCTCCTGGGTCCAGAAATATTACAGGACACTTGACCACCTGCTGAACCGCTATTACTTTTGCCATGGAATAAATATCCAAAATCAATTGGTTCAAACGCTAGTTGTTGATTATTTTTTTTTAATTCTTCTTCTATTGTTTTTATTGGGGTGCCTGATCCAACTTTTATGTAGAGCTCTTCTGGAAAGTATTCTATTATTTCATTTAATTTTTCAAAACTTAAAGTTTTTGAACATTGTAGTGATTTGCCTATACCTTTTTTTGAACCTAAACCTACAATCTCTATAGGTAGACCAGATTTATAAAATTTTTTTATTAAATTTGATGCTTCTCTTTCGTTTTGTGGTCGCTCTATTAAAAAATTAGAATCTTGGAATGTCTGGAAATTTTGTTTTTCCTCTATGGACATGTACTCTCCCTTCCTCAGCACACTTTCTTAATATTGGGTAAACTTTACCAGGATTTAAAAGCGAACTAGCATCTAAAGCTTTTTTTATTTTGATTTGTTGTTGTATATCTCTGTTATTAAACATCTCACACATCAGTTCTCTTTTTTCTACTCCAACGCCATGTTCACCTGTTAAAACTCCACCAACCTTTACACAATATTTTAATATATCGGCGCCAAATTTTTCTGTTTTTTCCAATGAACTTTTTTCGTTTGCATCGTACATAATTAAAGGATGTAAATTTCCATCTCCTGCATGAAAAGCGTTTGCAACTGGTAAATTGTATTTTTTAGATAGTCTTGTAATTTCTTTTAGTACATCAGCAAGCTTTCCTCTTGGTATAGTTCCATCCATACAATAATAATCTGGTGCCATATCACCACACGCAGGGAAAGCGGCCTTCCGACCAGCCCAAAATTTTAATCTTTGCTTTTCATTTTTACTAATTTTAATACTTGAAGAATTATTTTTTTTTGCAATCTCACTTACTATTTTTATTAAATCATCAACTTCTGTTTCTGTTCCATCCAGCTCTACAATTAACATTGACTCAGCGTCTCTGGGATAGCCGGCTTTTACAAAATTATCTGTTGCGATTATAAGAGACTTATCCATCATTTCCATTCCTGCCGGAATAATACCTTTTGCAATAATTTCGGATACACACTTTCCTCCATCTTCAATTGTAGGAAATCCAATTAAAGCTGCTTTTACAGTTTGTGGTTTTCGAAGTAGTTTCACTGTAACTTCGGTAATCACACATAATAAACCTTCGGATCCTGTAATAAGTCCTAGTAAATCATAACCTTCACTATCATAAGTTTTGCCACCCAATTTACAAATCGTGCCATCCATGAAAACAACTTCAGCTCCAAGAATATTGTTTGTGGTTGTTCCATACTTCAAAGAATGAACTCCCCCGGAATTTTCGGCTACGTTTCCTCCTATTGAACAAGCAATTTGACTAGACGGGTCTGGGGCATAATAAAAACCTTTGTGCTCTACAGCTTTTGTTATTGATAAATTTGTTACTCCTGGTTGGGCTACCACACATCTATTTTTGTAATCAATATCAATTATTTTATTAAATTTCGTTAAACATAAAAGTATAGAATCTTCTAATGGTAAAGATCCACCGGACAACCCAGTGCCGGCTCCTCTTGGAACTACTTTTATTCTTTCTCTATTACAAAATTCCAATACTTTGCTAACTTGAATAGTATTTTCTGGAAAAACTACAATTAAAGGTTTTTTTTTATAAGCTGACAATGCATCAGTTTCGAATGGTCTTAACTGATCTTCGTGATCTAAAATATTTTCTTTCTTAAGAATTTTTTTAAGATTTGCTACAATATCTGACTTTTTTGCCATAAGCTTTCTATCAACTTTTGGCATAGCTAAATTACTCATGTAAACATACTATAACCTAAAATGGTAATGGTCAAAAAAGGAAAAAAATGAATTATTTATTTAAGTATTTTGTCTATTTTTTCTATTGCTTTGCTTATATTTTCTCTCGAGGCTGCAAAGCTAAATCTGACATAATCTGCGGAAAAATTTCCAAATGACGTACCTGGCACTATAGCTACTCCTGCCTCGTGTAAACATCTACTAGCAAATTCTTCGCCATTCATTCCAGTTCCTATTACATTAGGAAAAGCATAAAATGCTCCACCTGGAATAGTACATTTAACACCTTTTAAACTATTTAAACCATCTACTATAAGTTTTCTTCTCAAGAAAAATTTTTCAAGTACATTAATTAATTCATCTTCAGGACCATTTAAAGCCGCAATTCCTCCATATTGAATGGCTGCATTTACACATGAATGATTGTTTACACAAAACTTAATTACATGTTCTATTAATTGTTCAGGCCATACACTCCAACCCAAACGCCAACCTGTCATGCAGTAAGTTTTACTCCATCCATCAAGAACAATTAATCTATTATAAAGTTCTGGATAATTAAAAAAAGTAGGCATTTTCTTATTATCAAAAATTAATCTACTGTAAATTTCGTCACTTAAAATTGTAACTTTAGGAAATTGTTTTAAACCTTTTGCAAGCTCATCAATTTTATTTTTTTCTGTAAAACTACCTGTTGGATTATTGGGATTATTTAAAATTAGCAATCTAGTATTATCATTAATTAAAGATAAAATTTTTTCTGGATTAATTGAAAAATCTTTACTTTCAGTTAAATTTAAAGGAATTGCTTTTGCTCCAGTATAATTAATCATTGATTTATAAATAGGAAAACCTGGATCTGGATATATAATTTCTACACCAGGCTCTCCGAATAAAGCAATTGCATAGTACATTGTTGGCTTACCTCCCGGCATAATTATAATTCTCTCAGGATCTATGTTTGCTTTATAAAGACTTTTAATTTTTCTACTAACTGCCTCTCTGCATTCAATTATACCATTGGGCAAAACATATCCATGATGGCCATCCTTTAAGGCTTTAATAGTCGCATTAACTATATGGATTGGAGTTTTAAAATCAGGTTGACCTAAGCTTAAGTGAATAATTTCTTTTCCTTTTTTTTCTAATTTTTTAGCCTCAGAAAGAACTTTAAATGCTGTTTCTGTACCAAGTCGACTTACATTTTTGGCAATTTTCATTAAATAATTTATTTTCTGTAAATTAATTTTGATTGATTGAGCTCTTTAAGATTTTTGCATCCCATTAAAACCATATTTCTATAAATTTCATCTTGCATATTTTGCAATACTTTTTCCACCCCTTCTTGACCGCCAGCGCTCAAAGCAAATAAAAACATCTTACCAAAACTACATGCTTTTGCCCCAGCTGCTATTGCTTTTAAAACATGTGTTCCTCTTCTAACTCCCCCGTCTAAAATAATTTCTAATTTATCCCCAACTGCATCAGAAATTTCTTTAACTTGGTCAAATGGTGATCTAGATCCATCAAGCTGTCTTCCGCCATGGTTTGAAATAATTATTGCGGTACATCCGATATCAATTGCTTTTTTGGCATCTTCAACTGACATTACCCCCTTTAGTGCAAAAGGTCCGTTCCATTTTTTTACACAATGCTCAGCATCCTTCCAATTCATTTTTGGATCATATTGTTCATTAATATATTCTATGACTGATTTTGAAATATTAGTTCCTTTATCAGTTTTTTTTGCAACATTTGCTAATTCAAATTTTGCATGTGTTAAATAATTAAATACCCACAATGGATGAGTTGCAAAACTCATTAAACTTTGAAGAGTAAGTTTTGGTGGAGTGGTAAAGCCTGTCCTATGATCTTTTTCTCTATTGCCGGCTACCAATGTATCTACTGTTAAGCACATTCCATCAAATCCAGAATTTTTACATCTTTCAATTAAATCATCAGTTATAGATTGATCTTTATGAACATATAGTTGAAATAATTTTGGGCCTTTGGAAATTTTTGATATTTCTTCAATAGTATTATTCGCCATTGTTGACATGCTGTAAAAAGTCCTAAATTTTTCAGCCGCTTTTGCTGAAGCTTTATCCCCTTCATGGTGGTAAAGCCTTTGCATGGCGGTTGGGGCAAGAAAAACTGGTAAATTTATTTTTTTTCCAAAAATGGTGGTTGATAAATCAGGGTTGCCTACGCTAGTAAGAACATTGGGCACTAAGTCGCAATCATCAAATGATTTTGTATTCCTTCTTAATGTGATTTCATCATCTGAACCACCATCAATATAATGAAAAATTGGAGATGGTAATTTTTTTTTTGCTAATTTTCTAAAATCTTGGAAATTATAACAATCTTTAAGATTCATTGTTTTTTTTAACTAATCTTAATCAAATTAAAATTGTTTAAGAAAATTAAACATATAGCTGTTTGCGCCTGGATTTTTTGTACCCAAGCTGGCATTAGAAAGATGGTTGTAAGATAAACCTAGATGCGTATTTTCTGACAAACCTAAAGAAATCTGTACTTCACTCTTAAACTCCAAAGGATAACCCAAATCTTTGCCATCTCCATAATTATAATAACCTGGAGCAAAACTTGGTGTAACAGTCAGAGGTCCAATTTCATATTCTGCTTGCACTCCAGAATAAAGATAAAAAGCATTTTTTTCTGTTAAAAAACCTCCGGTTATTGGGGATAATTTTCCTAGAAAACTATCTTTAAATAAATCTTCATTTTGATGTTGTAAACCTAATATTCCTGATTTTTGTTTATCGTCACTAAAATCGAACATACCTGTAAAAAAATTAAGTTCAGTTTCTGAAGAATTTTCTTCAGCCAAACTTGCAAAACAAGAGATGAAGAAAGATACTAAAATGCTTAATAAAATTCTTTTCATAGTTGAAACATATAACCTTAAAGCAAAGAAATAAATAGATTTTGTTATTTTAAAAGTAGGATTTTTTGTTTTTATATGCCTAATTAAGAAATTTTGAGGGAGATGAAGAGTTTTATGAATCTCTCAACTAGGCAATAAATACTTACTATACTTAGACTTTGTCTAACTTTTGAAACAATCTTGTTTAATTTGAGGCAAAAATCGGCGTACTACTTAATTTGAGGGTCTAAAATAACCAGAGCCTTTTTTTCCTGTAAATATTTCTTCTATTAACGGATGCCTTATTGGCTCATCAGAATCATCGTTAACTAAATTTTGCTCAGAAACATAAGCCTCGTAAGTAATATCATTATTTTCAGCTAACAAATGATAAAAAGGTTGGTCTTTTCTTGGTCTTACATCTTTGGGGATTGATGTATACCACTCTTCAGAATTGTTAAATTCAAAATCAACATCATATATAACACCTCTAAAGTTAAAGTGCTTATGCTTTACTATATCCCCAATTGAAAATTTAGCTATATCTTTTGCCATTAGATAAACTAAGAATATGTATATTTTAAAAAAAATCAATAGAAAAAAATACACCTCAAAACTATCTTGTGTTAACATTTATATATGAGTAGACCTATAATTAAATTTATAGCTGATTTCGGACCACTGTTGATTTTTTTCACTATATATTTCAAAAATAATAATGATTTAAAATTAGCAATTCCTCCATTTATTATTGCGACATTTATTGCCTTGCTTGTAGTTTATGTTTTAGAGAAAAAAATTCCTATAGTTCCCCTAACCAGTGGAATATTAATTACTTTGTTTGGTGGTCTTACTTTGTACTTTAATAATAATATATTCTTTTATATGAAGCCAACAATAATTAATTTATTATTTGCTTGCATATTATTTTTTGGTCAAATTTTTTATAAAAAACCTTTATTAAGATTTCTTTTTCAAAACTCGATTAATTTAAAAGATGAAGGTTGGAAAAAATTGAATAGTCGCTGGATTTATTTTTTTATTTTTGTTGCTTTACTTAATGAAATTGTTTGGCGCACACAATCAGAAGTTTTTTGGGTAAATTTTAAAGTGTGGGGACTTTTACCTATAACTTTTTTATTTACCGTTTCTCAAATACCACTCATAAACAAATATAAATTATAGCAATGAAACATTTAAAATTAATTGTTAATAATCACCCAAAAAAAGTTGATATATTTTTTAATAAAATTGAACTTAAATTAATATTAAATTTATATGCAAAAATGGTATCTAATGGAGAATGGAAAGATTATGGATTAAGTTCTGCAAAAAAAGAAGTTAGTTTTAATGTCTATCATAGAGCTTCTGAATACCCAGTTTACAAAATAACAAAAAATTTAAAGCCAAAAAATGAAAGTGAAAAATATATAATTAAAGATGGATCTAATAAAATAATTAATAATTCTGAAAATTTAGAAACTGCAATAAAAAAACTATATTGGAAAAAATTAAAAGTAGTAAATTAACTATCTTCTTTGACCAAATAATCTTAACAACATAATAAATAAATTAATGAAATCTAAATAAAGTGTTAAAGCGCCCATCACTGCTTTTTTGCCCATTACTTCACCTGAATCGCTTACCAGATACATATTTTTAATTTTTTGTGTATCGTAAGCCGTTAGTCCAACAAAAATTAAAACTCCAAGAATAGAAATAACAAAGTACATCATTGTTGATTTCATAAATATATTTACTACTGAAGCTATTATAATTCCTATTAATCCCATCATTAAAAAAGAACCAAATTTTGTTAGGTCTCTTTTAGTCGTGTACCCATAAATACTCATGGCCCCAAAAGTTGCCGAAGTTATAAAAAACACCCTAGCAACACTAACACCTGTATAAACTAATAATATCCATGATAATGATAAACCCATAAGAGCAGCAAAAACCCAAAAAACAGTTTGTGCTTTAGAAGCACTCATTTTTTTTATTCCAAAACTCATGTAAAAAACTATTCCCAGTGGAGCCAGCATTACGATCCATTTGAATCCTGAAAAAAATAATGTATTTCCAAAGTTTGTAAATCCAGTTATCGATCCAGTAGCATCAGTTACAACTGAAATTTTAAATGAAATTAAAGCTATAATTCCCGTTAGCAAAACTCCAGTTGCCATAAAATTATAAACTTTTAACATGTAAGCTCTTAAGCCTTCATCTATAACATGTGTTTCCGCAGATGTTGTTTTTGATTGAATATTTTGTCTATTAAATTCCATTATTCATAGTATATATTGCATTCAAACTATTTTTCAAGATGTCAAAAAGATTTAATAAAACTACAAAATATCAAAATTAAATAATGAATTTCAATAAACTTGGAAATACGGACTTAAAAGTAAGCTCAATATGCCTAGGAACTATGACCTGGGGGGAGCAAAATAGCCAAAAAGAAGCTTTTCAGCAAATGGATTATGCATTGGAACAAGGAGTAAATTTTTTTGATACTGCCGAACTATACGCTGTACCAATGAAGCCTGGAACAAGAGGAAAAACTAATCAATTCATAGGTGATTGGTTTTTGCAGTCAAAAAAAAGAGATAAAATAATTTTAGCCGATAAAGTAGTAGGAGCATCTCAAATGTCTTGGATGAGGCTCAATGGTGAAAAAACCTGTTTAAATAAAAAACAAATTAACTTTGCTATCGATAGAAGCTTAAAAGATTTAAAAACTGATTACATTGATTTATACCAAGTACATTGGCCTGATAGACCTGTGGGTGCCTTTTCTGGAAAATTAGAATACGAACATAAAAATTCGGATAACACAATTAGTATTGAAGAAACATTAGATGCTTTAAATAATTTGGTAAAAAATGGAAAAGTAAGAAACATAGGAATTTCTAATGAAACTGCTTGGGGAGTAAATCAATATTTAAAATTTTCAGAAAAAAAAAAACTTGCAAGAATTGTTTCTATACAGAATGCTTATAATTTTTTAAATAGAGGTTTTGAGGTAGACTTGTCAGAAATTGCAATAAGAGAAAAAGTTGGTTTACTAGCATATTCGCCTCTTGCTTCTGGCTACTTATCTGGAAAATACAGAAATGGAGCCATGCCTAAAAAATCAAGAATGGATTTGTTTTACAATTATTGGCCAAGATATAGAACTATAAACTCTGAAAAGGCTATTGAGGAATATTGGAATTTAGCTAAAGAATTTAATTTAAATCTTGCTCAAATGTCAATTAAGTTTTGCGAAATTCAACCATTTGTTACTTCTGTAATAATCGGGGCAACTACAATGGAGCAGTTGAAAACTAATATAGATAGTGTAAAAACTAATTTAAATAAGGAATTAATTAAAAAAATAGGTGAGATTCAAAAAAGGTACCCAAATCCATGTCCATAAAAAAAAAAATTTTAATAATTTTGTTTTTATTTACCTGTAATAATTTATATGCAGAAGAAAATTTAAAAAGCGTAGGTAAATTTAAAGATTGGGAAAGTTTTGTTTTGTTATCAGAAGGTAATAAAATTTGTTTTGCTCAATCGATACCTGTTATTAGAGCTCCAAAAAAACTAAAAAGAGAACCCTCAAGACTATTTGTTAGCTTTCGTCCAGCTGAAAATATAAAAAATGAGGTAAGTGTAACCAACGGATATCAATTTAAATTAAAATCACCAATAACAGCAAAATCGGGGAAAAAAAAATATGATTTATTTTCAAAAGATCGTTTTGCTTGGGTTGTAGATAATGAAGATGAAATAAAATTAATAAGAACAATGAAGAAAGCTTCTAGACTTATGATTATAGGAAACACAGAAAAAGGAGATCAAACTACAGATCACTATTCCATGATGGGTTTCACTAAAGCCTATAACGCTGCAAAAAAAAGTTGCAGTTAAAGTAACTAATGAAGAAAAAAAGAAAGATAGTTTTAGCCTATTCGGGTGGACTAGATACTTCTGTAATTTTAAGATGGCTTCAAGAAAAATATAGCGCAGAAGTAATTACTTACACTGCGGATATAGGACAAAAAATAGATAAAAAAAAAATTATTAATAATGCTAAAAAATTAGGAATAAAAAAAATAGTTATTGAAGATCTTAAAGATATTTTCGTAGCAAAATATGTTTTTCCAATGGTTAGAGGACATGCTTTTTATGAAGGTGCTTACTTGTTGGGAACTTCTATTGCAAGACCCTTAATTGCAAAAAGACAAATAGCTATCGCAAAAAAATTTCATGCTTATGCAGTTTCCCATGGTTCAACGGGAAAAGGGAATGATCAGGTAAGGTTTGAACTTGGATATCATTATTTTGGTCCAAAAGTAAAAATTATTGCTCCATGGAGAATTTGGAAATTAAATTCAAGAACAGATTTAATTAATTATGCTAAAAAAAATAAAATTTCTATACCTAGAGATAAAAAGGGAGCAAAACCATTTTCTGTCGATGATAATTTATTTCATACCTCAACTGAAGGTAAAGTTTTAGAAAATCCTAAAAATGCGCCACCAGAATTTATTTATCAAAGAACAGTTGCCCCAGAAAAATCTCCTAATAAATCATCATATGTAACTATAGGATTTAAAAAAGGGGACCCCGTTACATTCAATGGTAAAAAATTATCTCCAGGAAATCTTTTACAAAAATTAAATATTATTGCTGGTAAAAATGGTATTGGCAGAGTTGATTTAGTAGAAAACAGATTTATTGGAATTAAATCTAGAGGTATTTACGAAACTCCAGGCGGCACTTTATTAATAACAGCTCATAGAGCAATTGAATCTGTAACATTAGATAAAGAAACTATGCATAAAAAAGATGAGGTTATGCCTCAATACGCAAAACTTATTTACAATGGTTATTGGTATTCAAAAGCAAGATTTAAACTACAAAAAATTATTGATAAAAAAAGAAATAAAGTAAATGGATCAGTTAAGCTTAAGTTATATAAAGGCAATATTACAATTCTCTCAAGACAAACTAAAAGTAATGCATACTCAATGAAAAAAGTGTCTTTTGAAGAAAACAAAACATTTAATAAATCAAATGTTGAAAGATTTATTAATTTTCATAAAAAAAAACTATAGACTTTATAATTTATGAAAATGATTTTTAACTTCATTCTTAAAAAGAAAATATAAACAAGATATTTGTAAAAACGTATTTAAAATCAATATAAATCTAACACCTAAACTTGTTAAATCTATTTCTGGTATTGGCTCATAGGGAACTGATAAGCTAATTGCTATAGCACCAATTAAATCTATAAGTCCTAAAATATTCCAGGAAAGTAATATCCCCCATAAAAAAGAGGAAGGTTTTTTTAATATACCATAAACTAAAAAAAAAGCTGTTGTTCCTATAATAAAGTCACCAATTAATGGCAAAACCCATTCTGAAGGTGCTGCTCTTTCATTACCAGTTAATTGAACTATACATAAATTCTATTTAGTTATTTTATCTACAAATTTTTTTGCAAAAGGTCCAACAAATAAAGCCGTTCCAATAGCAATTGGCAAGCTGACAGTCCAGGCTTTTAAAAACCTTTGCATGTATTCGTCATCCATTCCTGTATTAACAAAGGTAATGATTAAAGTCATGAGAAGACTCATTAAAAATCCCATAATTAAAACAAATAAGAATTGTGAATATTTTTTTGGAAACATTATGGTCAATTAGAATGAGCTTTTTTAAAACACTCAACAGTATTGTTTAGTAAACAAGCTATAGTCATTGGACCTACACCACCTGGGACTGGTGTAATTGCTTTAGCAACTTTAGAAACTTCGTTAAAATCAACGTCACCCACTATGCCTGAATCAGTTTTATTAATTCCAACATCAATAACTATTGCGCCTTTTTTTACCCAGTCTCCTTTCACTAATTGGGGTATACCTACTGCTGCAATAATTATATCTGCTCTAAGACATTCTTTTTTTAAATCCTTCGTCTTTGAGTGGGTAATGGTGACCGTACAATTTTCTTTTAAAAGTAATTGAGTCATAGGCTTACCATTTAAGTTAGATCGTCCAATTACTACTGCGTGTTTTCCATTTAAATTTTTTTCAGCTTTTTTAAGTAATAAGCTACATCCAAGAGGAGTACATGGAATACTACTTTCGTACCCAGAAGATAAATTACCAACATTCATGGGATGAAAACCATCAACATCTTTTTTATGATCTATAGTTTCAATAACTTTTCTTTTGTCGATATGTTTTGGTAAAGGAAGCTGAACTAATATACCTGAAACTTTATTATTATTATTAAGTTCCTTAATTTTATTTAATAGTTCTTTTTCTTCCATATCAGCTGGATATCTAATCACCTCTGAATTCATTCCAACTTCTTTTGCAAATTTTTCTTTATTTTTTACATAGATTTTGCTTGGCGCATCTTCTCCTACTAAAATTACAGTTAATCCGGGAACAGAATTAAATTTTGATTTAAGTTCTGCTATCTTTTTTTTAAGTTCTTCTCGCAGCTCAGTCGCTATTTTTTTTCCATCTATAATCATTTTAAAACAAACCTGGGGCAAAAATTTCAAAAATTATATTTCTAAGGAACATTAAAAGCAAAATTAAAACAACGGGCGATACATCAATTGAACCAAAAGTTGGTATAAAGCGTCTTATTTGATTTAAAGCAGGATCGGTCATTTTATAAGTAGCATCAAGCACAGAAAAAACAAAACGATTTTGTGTATTAAGAATATTAAACGCAACTAACCAGCTTAAAATAGCATTAATAATAATTACCCATAAATAAATTGTAATAATACTATCTAGTAAAATAAATATTGATTTCATTTTTTCTCAACATAAATAGACTGGCTAGGAAACGCAAAAGAAGCATTATTTTTTTCTACTATTTGTTTAATTTCTATCGCTAACCTTTCTTTAACTGCTAGCCATTCATCCCAATCATCTGTTACCGTAAAACATCTAATATACATATCAATTGAACTGTCAGAAAATTTGTCAACTCTAACAGCATGACCTAGGCTATTTTCAAAATCCTTATGAGTAGTAACATATTTTTCTATTTCGTCTCTAATTTTTTTAAGTTGTTCAATTGTTGTGTTATATTGCAAAGTAATAGTCCAACTAATTATCCAATTAGTTGTTTCGCTAATATTAATCACGGCATTTTCTGCAAATTGAAAGTTGGGTATGATCGCTATTGATTTATCAAATTTTCTTACAACGGTTGATCTAAATCCTATTCTTTCTACAATTCCTTCTATGATCTCCTCAACAATAATCCAGTCACCAACTTTAAATCTTTTTTCTACTAAAACTAAAATTCCTGATATTAAATTTTTAAATAAATCTTGAGCTCCTAATGCTACAGCAACACCAAACAAACCTAGTCCAGCAATTATTGGTCCTATTTTTATTCCCCACAGCTCTAAAACAGCTGCAGCTCCTAAAATAACAATGAGTATTTTAAATGCTTTAACTATCCAGCCAATTAACTCTTTAGTTAAAAGTTTTTCTAACCCCCCTAATAAATAGCTTACAGGCTGAATAAATTGATGAATCAACCAAAAAATTAAAATAGTTATAAGTGATTTATTTACATTATCTATAAATGATTGTGACTCTGGGGAAAATTCTAAATAATAACTTGCAATAAAAAAACCTATAACGATTGGAAAAAAACGCGCCGGACCTTCCATCGCTTGAACAAAAGTATCATCAAGTTTGTTTGTAGTTTTTTTTGCTATTTTTTTTAACCTATTAATAATAACTTTACTAATAAATCCTCTAAATAATAGAAAAATTAAAAAAATTCCCAAGCCAATTAAAATTTGGAAAATATCTACACCGAGAATACCTTTTTTCCATACTTCAACAAATAAAGCTGAAAAATTTTCAAATATATTCATTTTTTACCTAATTTTGTTTAACAAAAATTCTTCTTCTCCAGGACTAAAAATAAATACTTCTTTCCATTTAATCTCTTTTAGTACTGATAATACTTTCTCGCTTATACACATAAGATTACATTGAGTCACTACGTTTAAAAGTGAATATTTATTTATTAGTTTAAATAAATTTTTAGCACTTTTTGAAGAATAAATAAAAATGACATCAGGTGGTTTTTTTTCCAAAAAATCTAATGCTTTTCTATCAACTTCTTCAACTGGAATTGAAGTATAATTAGAAATTCTATCAACTGAATACCCCGACTTAATTAAATCTTTATCTAAATCTCTAGAAATGAATTCACTACTTAAATAAAGCAATTTTCCCGACTTGCTATCTAAAGTTCTTTTAATTAATTCAACTAAAGAATCTACCGTTCCTTCAGATGTATAAGTATTTGTAAAACCCATCTTTCTCGCCATAAGCTCTGTTGATTTTCCTACACAAAAACATTTAATTTTAAAATCAAATTTTTCAATATTCATAAATTTTATTGCATTTGAACTTGTAAAAATTAGCGCCTTATAATTTAATAAATTTATTTTTTTTGTTTTTAATTTTTCAATTTTAATTACTGGAAGATGAGTTACAACATGACCTAATTTTATTAAGTTTTCAATAAGATGTAACGAATCTTCTTTGGGTCTTGTAATTACGATGTGCATTTTTAACTTTCTTGACTTGTAAAATCTGAACCAGCTTTTTTTAATAATTCCCTACCTACTTTATAACCTATTTCCTTAGCTTCACTAAAATGTCCCGAGCTTTGAAACTCAAATTTTTTCTTACCATCATCTGAAAAAAGTTCACTTTTTAAAAATATTTTATCATTTGATAATTTAGCTAAACCCCCAATAGCAGTATCACAATCGCCACCTATTGCTTCAAGCAAAGCTCGTTCTGCCTGAATACAATGATAGGTTTCTATATCATTTATTTTTTTTAAAAAATTTAAGGTTCTTTGATCATCTTTTCTACATTGTAAAGCAATTGCTCCCTGACCTATGGCTGGTAGCATTTGCTCAATTGTAAAAATTTCTTTTACCTCATTTATTAAGTTAAGCATTTTCATTCCTGCTAAAGACAGAACTATAGCGTCATATTCTTTATTTCTTAATTTTTTAATTCTTGTATCAATATTTCCTCTCATTGTAACAATTTCAATATCGTTTCTTAAAAGCCGTAATTGAGCATGTCTTCTGAAGGAACTGGTTCCAATTTTTGACTTAGGATCAAGATCGTTAAAAGATTTATTAGAGTAACTTAAAAATGCGTCTCTTGGGTCATTTCTTTTTACCACAGCTTTAACACACAATCCGTCTGTCATCTTTGTGGGTAAATCCTTTAGAGAATGAACTGCTAAATCTATTTTTGATTCTAATAATTCTTCCTCTATTTGTTTGCAAAAAACTCCTTTGCCACCTATTTCTGAAATTCTTTTATTTTGAAAGATATCACCTGAAGTTTTGATTACTTTTATCTCAATTGAATTATTATCAAGTTTTGAATTAGATTTTATCAATAGATTCTTAGCATGAGTTGAGTAAGCTAAGGAAAGCTTGCTTCCACGGGATCCAATTATAAATTTTCTATTATCATTCATTATTATAATATTTACTTATGTTATATTATTATTTTATATTTATAGACAGTTAATCAAAATGAAAGAAAAGCTTATTTTTTTAGGAATAGAAACAAGTTGCGACGAAACAGCAGCATCAGTGGTTCGCGAAAAAGCTGATGGAACAGGAGAAATATTATCTAACATTGTTTCAAGTCAAATTGATGAACATAAAGAATTTGGAGGAGTCGTGCCTGAACTCGCGGCTAGGGCACATATAGAAAAAATAGAAATAATTATTAAAAAGGCTGTAAAAGAAAGTGGAATAAATTTATCAAACTTAGATGGTATAGCAGCAACTGCTGGACCAGGATTAATAGTTTGTTTAACTGTTGGTTTAAATATCGGAAAAGCTATTGCTGGAAGTTTAAACAAGCCTTTCTTAGCAATAAATCATTTAGAAGGACATGCACTAAGTCCCAAGATCAGCAATAAAATTAAATTTCCATACTTATTATTATTAATTTCAGGAGGCCATACTCAATTTTTAGAAGTTAATGGGGTAAATAACTATAAAAGACTTGGAACTACAATCGATGATGCTCTGGGGGAAGCGTTTGATAAAACAGCAAAACTTTTAGGCATAGAATTTCCCGGTGGGCCAAAAATTGAACAATGGGCAAAAAAAGGTGATGAAAATTATTTTAAATTACCTAAACCAATTCTTAAAATTGGTGGTTGCAATTTATCTTTCGCAGGTCTTAAAACTGCCGTGCTAAAAACTTCAAAAATATTAAAAAATGAAAAAGAAAAATATAACTTAGCTGCATCTTTTCAAAAAACTATTAATGAAATTCTTTACGAAAAAACTAAAGTTGCTATGAAAGTATTCTTAAAAAATAAAGAAAATAAAAATAAATTTTTTGTAATCGCTGGAGGTGTAGCTTCTAATTTATCAATAAGAAATAATTTGACTGAGGTAGCAAAAGAAAAAAATTTTACACCTATTTTCCCACCCATAAATTTATGTAGTGATAACGCTGCCATGATTGCTTGGGCGGGAATTGAAAGGTATAAAATTAATTTAATTGATGATTTGAAATTTTCATCAAAAGCAAGATGGCCTTTGGATAGTTCAGCGCCTTTTATGAAAGGGGCAGGTTTAAAATTTTAAATAAATAAAAAATGAATGAAATTATAGAATTTATAAAAAAAACTCCAAAAGCTGAATTGCATTTACACATCGAAGGTACATTAGAGCCTAGTTTTTTATTTAAATTAGCTAAAAAAAATAAAATTCAAATTCCATTTAAAAGCATCAATGAAATAAAATCTGCTTATAATTTTACCAACCTGCAATCTTTTTTAGATATTTATTATCAAGGTGCAAATGTATTAATAAATGAAGAGGATTTTTTTGACCTTACTTGGTCTTATTTATTAAAATGTAAAAATGATAATGTAGTACATACAGAAATTTTTTTTGATCCACAAACTCACACAGATAGAGGAATTAAATTTGACACAGTTGTAAATGGAATACATAAAGCCCTTTCTAAAGCAAAAAAAGAATTGGGTATTTCTTCTGAAATTATTATGTGCTTTCTTAGACATCTAGATGAAGACGCAGCATTTAAAACACTAGACCAAGGTTTGAGACACAAAGACAAAATTATAGGTGTTGGTTTGGACTCTTCCGAAATTGGTCATCCACCAAAAAAATTTGAGCGTGTTTTTCAAAAAGCAATTGAATCCGGTTTTTTAACTGTTGCACACGCTGGTGAAGAAGCACCTTCCAAATATATTTGGGAAGCTTTAAACCTTCTCAAAGTAAAAAGAATTGACCATGGTGTTCAATGCCTTAATGATGAAAAATTAGTTAAAAAATTAAGTGACGAGCAAATACCTCTTACTGTATGTCCTATTTCAAATGTTAAGCTCGGTGTTTTTAAAAAACTTGAAGAACACAATTTAAAAAAAATGTTGAGTAAAGATCTAATGATAATGATTAATTCAGATGACCCAGCTTATTTTGGAGCTTATGTAAATAAAAATTTAATAGAAAGTCAAATTGCATTAAATCTTTCTAAAAAGGAAATTAAAAAATTAATAATCAATTCATTTAAATCATCTTTTTTATTAGAAAGTAAAAAAAAGGAGTGGATAAGAAAAATTTAATCAATTTTACCTATGAAACATTGGCTAATTAAAACAGAACCCGAAGAATGGTCTTGGCAAGATCAAGTAAAATCAGGAAAAAAAGGGGGGGAGTGGAATGGAGTCAGAAACTATCAGGCTGCCAATAACTTAAAAAAAATGCAAACAGGTGATAAATGTTTTTTTTATCATACAGGGAAAGAAAAAAGCATTGTGGGTGTAGCAGAAGTTATTCAAGAAGCTTTTTTGGATAGATCTGACAAAACAAAAAAATTTGTATCTGTTATTATTAGGGCATCATATCCCCTTAAAAGAGAGGTGACTCTGAAAGAAATCAAAAAAAATAAGGATTTTGCAGATTTTTCTTTGGTAAAACAAAGTCGTTTATCAGTAATGGGGGTAGATTTAAAATACTGGAAAAAAATATGTAAGATGGGTAAAGTTTAACATTCGGAAAAACATATGGCTAAAAAAAAGAGAAAAAAAAAAATAAAAAAAAGAAGAAGAAAAATAAAGAAAAGAAGAAAAAGTATTAAAAAAGTTAGAAAAAAAATAAAAAATAAAAAAAAATTTAGAAAGTCTAAAAAAGCCAAATCTCATACTTCAAGTGAACTTATTTTTAAAGTACCAAAAAAATGGTCAAAAAAAGCGTACGTTGATAAAAGCGAGTATGAAAAAAAATATAATTTATCAATTAAAGACAATGAAGGTTTTTGGAAAAAAGAAGGAAAAAGAATTGATTGGATAAAACCTTATTCTAAAATTAAAGATGTTAAATACAGCAATACTGAAGTTAAAATAAAGTGGTATTATGACGGAACTTTAAATGCTTCATCTAATTGTATAGATAGACACTTAAAAGATAAAAAAAATAAAACTGCAATAATTTGGGTTGGTGATGACCCAAAAGATTCAAAACAAATTAGCTATAAAGAATTGCACAAAAATGTATGTAAGGCTGCAAATGGCTTAAAAGAACTTGGTATTAAAAAAGGAGATAGAGTTACAATTTATCTAACCATGATACCTGAGCTAGCATATGTGATGTTAGCGTGCGCAAGAATTGGAGCTATTCATTCAATAATTTTTGGTGGTTTTTCACCTGATTCAATAGCTGGAAGAATAAACGACTGCCAGTCAGATTATATTATAACTGCTGATGAAGGAGTTAGGGGTGGAAAAATTATACCACTTAAAAAAATTACTGATGAGGCTTTAAAAAATTGCCCTAATGTAAAAAAATGTATTGTTGTAAAAAGAACTGGAAACGAAATTAATTGGGTCGATGATAGAGACGTTTGGTTTGATCAAATTACAAAAAATGCATCAAACTATTGTGAGCCAGAAGAAATGAATGCAGAAGATCCATTATTTATTCTTTATACATCTGGTTCTACTGGAAAACCAAAAGGAGTTTTGCACACAACAGGAGGGTATATGGTTTACGCCTCGATGACTCATCAATATATTTTTGATTACAAAAAAAATGATATTTATTGGTGTTCTGCAGATATAGGTTGGGTTACCGGGCACAGCTACATAATTTATGGTCCTCTTTCAAACGGCGCTACAACTATAATGTTTGAAGGTGTTCCAAATTATCCAACTACTTCAAGATGGTGGCAAATTGTAGACAAATATAAAGTAAATATTTTTTATACTGCTCCTACAGCTTTAAGAGCTCTTATGCGAGAAGGAGATGTGCCGGTTAAAAAAACTAGCAGAAAATCTTTAAAACTTTTAGGTACTGTTGGGGAACCAATTAATCCTGAGGCTTGGCTTTGGTATTATAAAATCATTGGCGATTCTCGATGTCCAATAGTAGATACTTGGTGGCAAACAGAAACTGGTGGAATATTAATTTCTCCACAACCTGGTGCCATAGATTTAAAACCTGGATCTGCAACAAAACCTTTCTATGGAATTAAACCAGTTATTGTAGACGAAAAAGGAAAGATTCTAAAAGGAGCTTGTAGAGGCAGACTTTGCATGGCTCAATCATGGCCCGGTCAAATGAGAACAGTTTATGGTGATCATCAAAGATTTATTGATACTTATTTTTCTCAATTTGATGGAAAATATTTTACAGGTGATGGGTGTAGAAGAGATGAGGACGGGTATTATTGGATTACAGGAAGAGTTGACGATGTTATAATAGTGTCAGGTCACAATCTTGGTACTGCAGAGTTAGAAAGTGCTTTTGTTGCCCATCCTAAAGTTGCTGAAGCTGCAGTTGTAGGTTATCCGCACGATATAAAAGGAAATGGTTTATATTGTTATGTGACTTTAAATGCAGGTATAAATCCTTCTGGTGAATTAGAAAGAGATTTAAAGCTTTGGGTACGAAAACAAATAGGACCGATTGCTACGCCTGATTTAATTCAATTTTCCCCTGGATTACCGAAAACAAGATCTGGAAAAATTATGCGAAGAATTCTTAGAAAAATTGCTGCCAATGAACATGATCAATTAGGGGATACAACAACATTGGCTGACCCAACTGTAGTGGAAAGTTTAGTAGAAAATAGGAAAAATAAATAGTGCATGGTTTAATAAAAACTTTGATTAAACCAGATTGGGATGACAGCCCAAAAAGATCTGAGATACTGCATGCAGCTAATTTACTTCAAATAGGAGAATTCCAATTAATACAATTGTCATACAAAGTTTGGTATGGTGAAGATCTTCCTGAAGAAAAAATAAATATAATATTTAATGAATATATGGTTTCTGGAATTATACCTATTTGGGTAACATATTATGCTAAAGATATTATTAAAATGGAAAATGCAAATGTTTTAAATAGTTATGAAGAAAAATATCATGTTTATGATCATGAGTTTGGGGAGTATTTGCCTGACGACAAAAAAAGAAAAAAGCGTGGAATTTTTTATGCACTTATTATTGGAATAGTTTTTGTGGCTAGTCATTATATGGCTATCAAATATGTTGAGGTTGAGGGCTCAGCAGGTTTTTATCCACCTTATGTTGAAAAAAAAGTGGTTTATCCTGAATTATATAAAGATAATGCTACGGTTGGAAATTTACAGAAAAATAATTAATGTTTGATTTTATTCCACCTGAATATGAAAATTTAGTAA
This sequence comes from uncultured Pelagibacteraceae bacterium, assembly GCA_902589795.1. Classification (GTDB taxonomy): domain Bacteria; phylum Pseudomonadota; class Alphaproteobacteria; order Pelagibacterales; family Pelagibacteraceae; genus AG-414-E02. The sequence continues at coordinate 34,956 of CACIUJ010000008.1, forward strand.
ATATTATATTTTTAATAGCAACAGCATTAATTGCTCGACATGGTATAACTTATAGAAAAGAAGATGGTGAAAGAGATTTTGTAAGATTACTCTTCGGTTGCATTGCTGCTACTTATTTTTTTTTAGTACTTTTCAAAGATGTTTTGGGACTTATAAGTTTTTAAAGTTTACCAGGCTTATGCATAACCTGTCCCTCGTCTAACTCTTTTATACTTAAAACTCTCTCTTCTTCAGGAAGTTGAAGCTGTTCATTAAGATATAAAGCTCTTTCCATAACTGATGATGATTTAAATTTATAATTAAGAATAACAGTTCCTAAGCCTGGCCCAGCAACTGCTTCATCGTCAATCCCAAGTGCCTTAACATAATCTTTCAATGCTGCTTCGTAATTTTTATTTCTATCTTTTATTATACCTCTGTTTGCATAGGCTGCAGCAAGAGCGCCTATTCCTGTTTTGTCATCATCTTCAAGATTTTTTTCTAAAAAATTTATAAGATTAGTTAATGTATTATCTGCTTCTATATATCTCTTTTCAGAAATAAAAATTAATGCTTTACACATCATTGCTCCCCGATGATAGGGAGTTTTATTCAAAGCTTCATTTGCGGCTTTCAAGGCCTCTTCATATTTTTTATCTTTTAGTCTAATATCACAAACTTCTGTTTCGTAGTCTCCTGGTGGTCTATTCATAAAAGATTTTACAAACCCCCATACTGTAAACATAACAAAGGTTAATATTGCCATGTAAATAACGAATCTTTTTAAAACTTTGGTTTCTACATTCATTGGCTGAAGACTTGGTTAACGTATATGTAACTGAAAATGATACATAATAAAATTGAGGTGAATGTTGCTCTTTTTTTTAAAC
>CACIUJ010000009.1 GCA_902589795.1 uncultured Pelagibacteraceae bacterium
AGTCTTTCACGCCTTACATGTATTCAACTTATCAAAGAAATTTAATGTTAAAAACAGAATGTGAAGCAGATCCATCTTATAAAAAGAAAATAGTTATTTTAGGTGGAGGACCAAATAGAATTGGCCAAGGTATAGAGTTCGATTACTGCTGTTGTCAAGCAAGTTTTTCTTTGAAGAAAGCAGGATACGAAACGATAATGATAAATTGTAATCCTGAAACGGTTTCTACAGATTATGATACTAGTGATAGATTATATTTTGAGCCTTTAATTGAAGAATATGTTCATAACATAATTTTAAAAGAAAAATCTAAAGGTAGCTTGTTAGGTATAATTGCTCAATTTGGTGGACAAACTCCAATTAAATTAGCAAAATTTCTTCATGAAAATTCATTGCCCATCTTAGGAACTCAATATTCATCGATTGATCTTGCAGAAGACAGAGACAGATTTAGAAAACTTTTGATTCAATTAAAATTAAAACAAGCAAATAGTGGAATTGCTAAATCCTACAATGAAGCAATTAAAATTGCTAATAAAGTTGGTTTACCTTTAGTTGTTAGGCCTTCTTATGTTTTGGGTGGCAGAGCAATGGAAATAGTTCACGAAAAAAATCAATTAAAAAACTTTGTGGAAGAAGCTTTTAAAGCTGCAGAAAATAACCCTATATTAATAGATAAGTTTATTAATAATGCAATGGAAGTTGATGTTGATGCTATTTCGGACGGAAAAGAAGTGTTTGTTGCTGGAATAATGCAACACATTGAGGAAGCAGGAATTCATTCGGGTGACTCAGCCTGCTGTTTGCCGCCAGTAGCTATTAAAAAAGAATTAATAGCCGAAATTAAAAATCAAACTAAAAAATTAGCATTAGCATTAAAAGTAAAGGGTTTTATGAATGTGCAATATGCAATAAAAAATGATGAAATTTATATAATTGAAGTAAATCCAAGAGCAAGTAGAACTGTTCCGTTTGTTTCAAAAGCCAAGGGTATTCCTTTAGCAAAAATAGCTTCAAGAGTAATGACGGGTGACAAATTATCAAATTTTAATTTAACAAATAAAAATAAGAATATGTATGCAGTAAAAGAAGCTGTGTTTCCATTTAATAAGTTTCCAAATGTGGATGTGTTACTAGGTCCTGAAATGAAATCCACTGGAGAAGTAATGGGAATTGATAAAGATTTTGGTCTTGCATATGCAAAAAGTCAAATTTCTTCTGGAAATTCATTGCCTACAAAAGGATTAGCATTTATCTCTTTAAAGGATAAACACAAAAATGAAGGAATAGATTTAGCGAAAAAATTAGTTGAATTAAATTTTACTCTTTGCGGTACTGAAGGCACTGCAAATACAATTCAAAAAAACGGTATTAAATGCAAAAAAATAAATAAAGTTAGCGGAGGGTCTCCACATATCGTGGATGTATTAAATGCAAAAAAAATTGCATTAGTAATCAATACTGGAGGAGGAAAAAGAGCTTACCGTATTTTAGATTCAACTTCGTTAAGGAGGGCTACTTTAATTAATAAAGTCCCTTATTGCACAAATATGTCTACTGCTTATGCTTGTTTGGAAGCTATAAAATCTCTTAAATCAAAAAAAATTACCGTCACCTCTCTCCAAGACATTAAATAAATAATATTAAAACTTTGTATTAATATGGTTGTAATTTAAGGCTATTTTACTTGCCAGTCTGTAGGGAATGTAACATAATTAACTTGTAAACATCTTCTCTCTTTTTTAATTTCTTTTTTTTCCATGCCGTGCCATGTATTTGGTCCACTTGTAAAAAAATATCCATAATTATTTTTATAAGGAACCGTTTTAACTTTATTTAATTTTTCATCATAAAAATCTGTACCTAAGTCTTCAGATTCGTTAAATGGGTTTGCAAAAAAAAGACCTGAAATTAATTTTTCTTTAATATCACAGTGAGGTTTTAACCAAAATCCTTGGCGATCACATATTACTTCAATTCTTACATATGAATTCGAAAGATTTTTTTTTATTAAATCACTAATATAACCGTGAATATCTTTTGATCTAAGTTCTTCAATTAAATTAATAAGACTTGGAAAATCTTTTGAATTATCCTTACTAACAAAACGTCTAAATTTTATTGCCTTTCCACCACTTGAGATACCTTCTCTAAATTTTCCCTCACCTCCATCAACAGCCCTGGTTCCGTCATAATTTATATTCATTTTAGTTAAGTCTGTAATTTCAGTGTTACAAATTTCTTTAATAGCATCCTCTGTTAATGGTTTGTTTAATTCCCAATGACTAAAGGGTGTACTAAAATGTTTAGATCTTTTTTTTAAAGAGTTCAAAAATTCCATTTAATTATTTTTCTATTTTATTTTTTATTTCAGCTGCTATTCTTTGTGCTTCATTGTGTTTATTGTATGTCCAAGTTTCTACTTTTTCACCTAAATTTCTTGTAATTCCCATTTGGCTAAATAATTCAAAAAATCTTTTAAACCTATAATTATTTTTTTTTGCCTTCATGTGGGCCACAAATATAGGTTTACCTGAAGTTGCGGCTTCTGAAATCATGGATGTAGAATCGCATGTAACTACTACATAATTTGCAAGTGCATAAGCAGACAAATACGCTTGTTTATCTACTTTGGTTACAACATAACCGCATGAACTCATTTCTTTTATGGCCAAATCAATAATTTCTTTTGGGGTACGCATTGATGGAATTACGATCGTTTTATAACCACTGGAAACAAAACTTGATTTTATCTGATTAAATATTTTAATTATTTGATCTGATTTAAAACTATAATATTTATTTGGCCCACCTAAGATTAATGAAACTATTTTTTCACTTTTGATCTTATCAACTAAATATTGTTTGGCTTGAATTATTTCTTTTTCAGTTATGTAATGTATTGCGCCTTTGGAACTATAAATATTACTACCTTTTAAATTATCATGTTCTGGAGCTACTATTGCATCAAAATTTTTGAAATCTACTTTTGGATCTTGGATGTGAATTGTAAATATTTTCAAATTCCTTCTCTTAAGAAAAATTGATGGTATTACACTTTTTCTTCCACAAGAAATTATTAAATCTGGAATTTCGTTTTCAGTTATATAAATTTTATCTTTTAAAATTATTTGTGAAACAGGTGTAAATTTAGGTGGTATTAAATTCCAAGGAAAACTCAATCTAACAATTTTGTGGTTAAACTCAGCTTTCAATGCCTTTGCCAAACCTTCTACTTGGCTGATCATTCCATGCATACCTTGGGTTAAAAGTAAGGCTTTTAGCTTTTTCATAGATACTTTTATATATTCCTAATTTTTATTTATCCACAGCATAATAAATATGTTTCCTTTAAAATAATAAACCTTTATACCTCCTCTATGGAAATATGCGTATTGAAGAAGATATCAAGCTGGATTATGCCGATGTTCTATTTCGGCCAAAGCGCAGTACCCTATCTAGTCGTAAAGACGTAGAGTTGCAACGAACCTACAAATTTAAATATAGCAATCATCAATGGACGGGTGTTCCTATTATGGCTGCTAATATGGATGGTGTTGGGGAAATAGAAGTTGCCAAAAACTTGTCATCTTACAAAATAATGACATGTTTAACAAAACAACATGATCTTAAAACAATTAAACGTAATTCATCCATAAAAGGAATTCACAAGAATTTAATTTTAAGTACCGGAACAAGTAATGAAGACTACAAAAGACTTAATGAAATAATGAAAGAATGTAGTTTTTTTGAATTTATATGTATCGATATTGCAAATGGTTATTCTGATCATTTTAGTAAATTTGTAAGTTCAGTAAGAGAAAAATATCCCACTAAAACTATTATTGCAGGAAATGTAGTTACGGCAGATATGACACAAGAATTAGTTATGAATGGAGCCGACATTGTTAAGGTTGGTATTGGCCCAGGAAGTGTTTGTACAACTCGAATTCAAACAGGAGTTGGTTACCCTCAGCTTAGTGCTGTTATAGAGTGCGCTGATGCAGCTCATGGATTAGGTGCTCATATAATTGCTGATGGTGGATGCACGTGCCCAGGAGATGTTGCAAAAGCATTTGGTGGTGGTGCTGATTTTGTTATGTTGGGAGGAATGTTTGCTGGTCATGAAGAAGGTGGTGGAAAAAAGGTAAAAAAAAATGGATCTCAATTTATTGAATTTTATGGATCAAGTTCAGATACAGCGCTTGAAAAACATTATGGAGGACTTTCGAGTTATAGAAGTAGTGAAGGAAAAAAAGTTCAATTAAAATATCGTGGTAAAATAAAAGATACCGTGCAAAATATATTGGGTGGTTTAAGGAGTAGTTGTACATATGTTGGGGCCCCTTCTCTCAAACAACTAAGTAAGTGCACAACTTTTGTAAGAGTTAACCAACAATATAATGATACTTTTGAGTAAAATTAAAAAACTTTAAAATTAATTAAAAGTACCCATATTAGTTAAAATATGAATAATAATTCAAAAAAACATTCTAAAGTCTTAATTATAGGATCTGGACCCGCTGGATATACTGCTGCAGTTTATGCGGCTAGAGCAATGTTAAAGCCTATGCTTGTACATGGCATGGAGCCTGGCGGGCAATTATCAACAACTACTGATGTAGAAAATTATCCAGGATTTTCAAAAGTTATCCAAGGTCCTTGGTTAATGGATCAAATGAAAGATCAGGCAAAAGCTGTCGGAACGGAAATGATTGAGGATCATATTACTTCTGTAAACTTAAAATCTAAACCGTTTGAAGCTGTTGGAGATGGTGGGCAAAAATATACGGCAGACTCAATTATTATTTCAACGGGAGCTCAGGCAAGATGGCTTAATATAGAGTCAGAGAAAAAATTTAGAGGATTTGGAGTTTCGGCGTGCGCGACTTGTGATGGCTTTTTCTTTAAAGATAAAACTGTTGCAGTAGTTGGAGGAGGCAATGCAGCTGTTGAGGAAGCAATGTTTTTAACTAAATTTGCTTCAAAAGTTAAACTAATACATAGAAGAAATGCTTTAAGAGCTGAAAAAATGCTTCAAGAGAAATTAATGGCTAACAAAAAAATTGAAATTATTTGGGATAGTGTTGTTGAAGAAGTTATTGGAGATAATGAACCAAAAAATGTTAAAGGATTAAAAATTAAGAATGTAAAAACAAATAAGGTAGAAGAATTAAAAATAGATGGCTTATTTATTGCTATCGGACATGATCCGGCTACTTCTCTTTTTAAAGGTCAGCTCAATATGGATAAAGAAGGATATATAGTTACCAAACCAGACTCTACTGTGACTAATGTACCTGGTGTTTTTGCAGCAGGAGATGTTAAAGATAAAATATTTAGACAGGCAGTTACTGCAGCCGGAATGGGATGCATGGCTGCACTTGAAGCTGAAAAACATTTGTCATCTAAAGCTTAATTAGCTTAAACTTTCACAAAAAGATTTTATTCTCTCTAAAGCTTTTTTAAGATTATCCATTGAAGTGGCATAAGAAATTCTAAAATATCCATCTAGACCAAATGCTGATCCTTGGACTACGGCTACTAAAGCTTCCTCAAGTAATTTCTCTACAAAGTCTTTGTCTGTTTTTAGTTTTGTCTTTTTTCCTAATAATTTTTTGCAGCTTGGAAATACGTAAAAGGCTCCGCTTGGTTTCAAACAGCTAACACCTTTAATATTATTTAAGCTATTAACTACAAAGTCTCTTCTTTCTTTAAAAGCATTTGCTCTTTCTTTGATAAAATCTTGAGTACCATTCAAGGCTTCAACTGCAGCGGCCTGGCTAATAGACGAAGGGTTAGAAGTTGATTGAGATTGAATTTTACTAATTGCCTTTATTATTTTTTTAGGACCAGCCGCATAACCAATTCTCCAGCCTGTCATCGCATAGGATTTACTTACTCCATTCATCGTAAGTGTTCTGTTTTTTAATTTTGAGACTTGCGCAATTGTAAAAAAATTAAAATTATCATAAGTAATGTGTTCGTAAATATCATCACTTAAAATATGAACATTTTTATTTTTAATTAAAACTTCAGATAATGCTTCAATCTCTTCTTTTGTGTATGAAGCTCCAGTAGGATTTGATGGAGAATTAAGTATTAACCATTTTGTTTTTTTTGTAATAGCTTTTTTTAGATTTTTTGGAGTTAGTTTAAAACCATCATTCTCATTGCACTTGACAATTTTTGGATTTCCTCCTGCTAACAAAACCATATCTGGGTAAGACACCCAATACGGGGCAGGTATGATTACTTCATCACCTTTGTTTAATGTAGCCATAAGGGCATTATAGATTACCTGCTTTCCTCCGGTTCCAACTGTGATCTGATTAATAGAATATTCTAAATTATTTTCTCTTTTAAATTTATTTACTATTGCCTTTTTTAAATCTGGAGTTCCATCAACAGCTGTATATTTGGTATCACCTTTATTAATTGCTTCTATAGCAACTTTTTTAATATTATCAGGTGTATCAAAGTCTGGTTCGCCCGCTCCTAACCCTATTACATCTTTACCTGCGGCCTTTAATTCCCTAGCTTTTTGGCTCACAGCTATTGTAGGTGAAGGTTTAATTCTTTTTAAAGAGTTGGAAACTATGCTCATTAATTTATTATATATAAAAATTATTAATTACTATGGAAAATACATATCAAGAAAATTCGTCAGATCCAATTGATAAAGACTTCTTATTAGGAAAAAAGTTAGAAGGTGGAATTAAACTATCTACTGTTTCTGATTTTAAGCCTGCGGGCGACCAGCCTGGGGCTATAAAAAAGTTAATTTCAGGAATTAAAGACAAAAAAAATGATCAAGTTCTATTAGGTGTAACTGGATCTGGCAAAACATTTTCTATGGCAAAAATAATTGAGGCAGTAAATAGACCTGCTTTAATTCTAGCTCCCAATAAGACTTTGGCTGCTCAATTATATGGGGAGATGAAAACTTTTTTTCCAAACAATGCTGTAGAATATTTTGTATCTTACTATGATTATTACACTCCAGAAGCTTATGTACCAAGATCTGACACCTACATAGAAAAAGAAGCATCGATTAATGAACAAATAGATAGAATGCGACATTCAGCAACTCGTTCTCTGCTGGAAAGAGATGATGTGATTATTGTAGCAAGCGTCTCCTGCATTTACGGATTGGGTTCGGTTGAATCCTATAGCAAAATGACTTTGGGAATTAAAAAAAATCATGAACAAAATCGAGAACAAATTATAAAAACTTTAGTTAACCTTCAATATAAACGAAACGACCAAAACTTTCATAGGGGTACGTTTAGAGTAAGAGGAGACAATTTAGAAGTTTTTCCTTCTCATTTGGAAGATAGAGCTTGGAGAATTTCTTTATTTGGAAACAAGGTTGAAAAAATTGTTGAATTTGATCCCCTAACTGGAAACAAAACTAATGATTTAAATTTAATTAAATTATATGCAAATAGCCACTATATAACTCCCAGACCTACTATTGAACAAGCGATTGTAGAAATAAAAAAGGAATTAGAAATTACTTTAAAAAAACATAAATCTGAAAATAAACTTTTAGAAGCACAAAGATTGGAGGAAAGAACACGATTTGATTTAGAAATGATAGAGGCAACAGGTACCTGCGCTGGTATAGAAAATTACTCTAGATTTTTAACAGGAAGAAAGCCTGGAGAACCACCTCCTACTCTCTTTGAATATTTTCCAGATAACACTCTAGTTTTCGTTGATGAAAGTCATGTAACAGTTCCACAATTAAATGGAATGTATAAAGGTGACCATACAAGAAAAAAAACTTTGTCTGAATATGGTTTTAGACTTCCTTCATGTATGGATAACCGTCCTTTAAAATTTCAGGAATGGGACGCTATGAGAACACAAACTATTTTTGTTTCAGCTACTCCAGGTCCCTGGGAACTTGAACAAACATCTGGAAAATTTGTAGACCAAGTAATTAGGCCCACTGGATTGTGTGATCCTGAAGTTCAAATTAGACCTGCAAAAAATCAAGTTGATGATCTTTTGGGTGAATGTAAAGAGATGGCCAAAAAAGATTTTAGATCATTAGTAACAACTTTAACAAAAAAAATGGCTGAAGATTTAACTGAATACCTTCATGAAAATGGAGTAAAGGTAAGATATATGCATTCCGACATAGACACTTTGGAAAGAATTGAAATTATGCGGGATTTAAGAATGGGTGTTTTTGATGTCCTTGTAGGAATTAATTTATTAAGAGAAGGATTAGATATTCCTGAGTGTGCCCTTGTAGCAATATTAGATGCAGATAAGGAAGGTTTCTTGAGGTCAGAAAGATCTTTAATTCAGACAATCGGAAGAGCAGCAAGAAACGTTGAAGGAAAAGCAGTTTTATATGCTGATAAAAAAACTAAAAGCATTGAAAAAGCAATTGAAGAAACTGACAGAAGAAGAAATTTGCAATTGGCATATAATAAAAAAAATAATATTAACGCAACTTCAATTAAAAAAGAAATAACAGATATTTTAGAAAGTATATATGAAAGAGATTATGCAAAAATTAATGTTGATACTTCTATTGGTCACAATTTAAAAAAACATTTAAAATCTCTTAAGAAAAAAATGAAAGAAGCTGCGGAAAATCTCGAGTTTGAGGAAGCTGCTAAAATTAGAGATGAAATTAGAAAATTAGAAGCTGACGAATTAGAGATTGGAATTAATCCAAAAATAAGACAGTCTAAGCTTCAAAATAAAACTTATCCTGAGGGAAGATCAACTCAAGGTAAACCAGGAACTAAACCAAAAAGAAAAAGATGAAAAATAAAAATTTATTAATCACTGGTGGAGCAACTAGAGTGGGTAGAGCTATAGCGCTGCATTTTGCTAAAAGAGGTTGGAATATCGGGCTTCACTATTTTCGCTCATCTTCAAAGGCTAAAAAATTAAAAAAAATCATAGAACAAAACTTTGTAAAAGTAGCTTTAATAAAAGCTGATCTCAAAAATCCAAAACAAACAGAAAAAATTATAGCTTTAGGAAAAAAAAAACTTGGTACAATTGATTGTCTTGTAAATAATGCCGCTTTATTTGAAAAAGATGACATAGTAAATTTCACAACTAAAGGCTGGAATGACCATTTAAATATCAATCTTCTTGCCCCAGCCATTTTAATTAAATATTTTACCAAACAAGCTTCAAAAAAAACTGTGTCTAATATAATCAATATTATTGATCAGAGAATATTTAAACTTACTCCTTTTTTCATGTCATACACTATTAGCAAAAGTGGTTTACAAACTTTAACTAAAACTATGGCTATGCGATTAGGACCAAATATTAAAGTTAATGCTATTGCCCCTGGACCAACGATAAAAAGCAAAAGACAAACTGATGGACACTTTAAAAATCAAGTAAGATCTACGCTTCTAAAAAAATCTGTTCGACCAGAGGATATTTGTGATACCGTTGAATTTTTAATTAATAATAATTCTATAACAGGACAAATTATAGCTGTTGATAGTGGCCAAAATTTATCGTGGAATAAGAAAAATGAAAAAGAATAATTTTAAAATTGTAGAACTAAAACCTATAAAAGAAAAAAGTACAATTAAAAGAACTGTATTTATTAAAGACTTTATTATTAAAGAAATAATAGGTTTTTACAAACATGAAAAAATAAAAAAGCAAAAAATAAAATTCAATGTAGTTTTGAATGTTAGTCAAGGCTCTGTTCCAGATGAAAAAAATATAAAAAGTATAGTAGATTATGAAAAAATTACGAATACATTAAAAAATTTAACTAAAAGTAAAAAATATAATTTTTTAGAAAGTTTAGCAGAAGATTCGTTTGAGAAAATATTTGAAGATAAAAGAATTTATGCTGTAACAATTAAAATTGAAAAACTAGAAGCAATTAAAAATGCTAAGTCAGTTGGTGTAGAAGTTTTTAAAACAAGAAAAGATTATGAGGGATCTTGATTTCGGAAAAGAGTTAATTAAAAAAAAAATACCTTTAGTTTCTAATAGTCCTGGGGTGTACAGAATGCTTGATAAAAAAGGTCAAGTACTTTACGTGGGTAAGGCTAAAAATTTACCCAATCGATTAAAAAGCTATGCTTTAGACAAAAACCAAACGATACGAACAGAAAGAATGTTAGCTTTGACCAATAGTTTGGAAATAGTGACTACAAGTAGCGAGGCTGAAGCTTTACTTTTAGAAGCAAATCTAATTAAGAAATTTAAACCTAAATTTAACGTTCTTTTAAGAGACGACAAATCATTTCCTTATATTTTTATAGAAAAAGATTGTGAATGGCCCCAGTTATCAAAACATAGAGGGAAAAAAAATAAAAATGGATATTATTTTGGTCCTTTCGCCTCCGCTGGATCTGCTAATTGGACAATAAAAATTTTACAAAAAGTATTTTTACTAAGAGTATGCAATGACACAGTATTTAAAAATAGAAATAGACCCTGTATCCTTCATCAAATTAAAAGATGTTCAGCTCCTTGCGTGGGTTACTTAAATAAAACCGAATACTCTAAACTTGTATCAGATGCTATATCTTTTCTTTTGGGTAAATCAAAAAGTATTCAAAAAAAATTATCAGTAGATATGGAAAAAAGTAGTGAAAAAATGGATTACGAAAAAGCTGCCATTTTAAGAGATAGGATTAAGGCGCTAACACAAATTCAATCTTCACAAAATATAAGTTCTACAAATCTTGATAATGCTGATGTAATTTCAATTGCACAAGAAGTAGGAAAAAGCTGCGTCCAGGTATTTTTTTACAGATCCAAACAAAATTGGGGTAACCAATCTTATTTTCCCTCTCATGATAAATCTCATTCTGAAGATGAAGTTTTGGCTTCGTTTATTACTCAATTTTATGAAAACAAAAACGTACCTGCTGAAATTCTTTTAAATAAAAAAATTAAAGATTTAAATTTAATTAAAGCTGCTTTAGAAAAAAAAGAGAAAAAATTTATATCTATTAAAATTCCAACAAAAGGAAATGCTTTAAAACTATCTAGAATGGCAGAAAAAAATGCAAAAGAAGCATTAACAAGAAAAATCTTTGAATCTGAAACCAATAATAAACTTTTAAATGAAATTGCTGATAAATTTAAATTAGATATCTCACCAAGGTTAATAGAAGTATACGATAATAGCCATATTCAAGGATCTAACTCTGTTGGAGCATTAATAACATTTGGGTCCGAAGGTTTTATTAAAAAACAATACAGAAAATTCAATATTAAAAATCTTGAAATAAAAGCTGGTGATGACTATGGAATGATAAAAGAAGTTTTTGAAAGACGCTTTTCAAAAATTGTTAAAGGCAAAAAACAAGGAGACGTGATAATTCCTGATTTAGTGATTATTGATGGTGGCAAGGGTCAATACTCAACAGGTAGAAAGATACTAGATGAATATGGATTTCATGACACACCTATAATAGCAATAGCAAAAGGGGGGAACAGAAATAAAAGGGATGAAACTTTTTTTCATAAAAACATTGCTACTAAATTAAGCAAAAGGGAACCTTTGTTATTTTTTCTTCAAAGGCTGAGGGATGAAGCTCATAGATTTGCTGTAAGTAGCCACAGAATGAAAAGAAAGAAAAGTTTAACAAAATCTTTGTTAGATCAAATAAATGGTATTGGAAAATCAAGAAAAAGAGCTTTGTTAAATTATTTTGGGTCTGCTAGAGCTGTTGAATCTGCTAGTTTTGATGATTTAAAAAAGGTAGAAGGTATAGAAAATTCTGTAGCAAAAAAAATACATGATTTTTTTCATGATTAAATTAAAAATATGAAATTAAAAATACCAAACGTTTTAACTATTGGAAGAATTATTTTAGTTCCAGTATTTGTAGTTACTTTTTATATTCCTGGTTTTTTAGGAGATTTAATACCTTTTTTTATATTTGTACTAGCAAGTTTTACAGATTTTCTCGATGGTCTCTTAGCAAGATTATATAAAGAAGAATCAAAACTGGGAGAGTTATTAGACCCCATAGCAGATAAGATCATTGTTGCGGCTGCGCTAGTCTTACTTGTGATGAACGATATAATTAAAAATTATGAAGTTATTGCCGCAATAATAATACTTACAAGAGAGATATTAATTTCTGGATTAAGAGAATTTTTAGCAAAATCTCAGGTCGTTATGCCCGTTACAGGGTTAGCAAAATTCAAAACATTTATTCAAATGTTTGCAATCGCAATTCTTCTTACTGGAGAAAGTGGAAATAAACTAGTTAATTTACATGATTACAACGCGCATACGATTGGCATAGTTTTGTTGTGGTTATCTGCTTTTCTTACGCTTTATACAGGATATGACTATATAAAAAAAGGAATAGATCACGCCACTGATTAAAACCAAACTTTAAGCAGCTGTATTTTTTCTCACTAAATTTTGATAACTTTCAGATAAGTCTTTAATAACATTGCACACTGAAAAATTATATTTATCAATTTGAGAAACTGGGGTAACTTCTGCTGCTGTACCTGTTAGAAAGCAGCCTACAAAATTTTCCATTTCCTCTGGCTTAATTTTTCTCTCAACAACCTTTACGCCTTTTGCTTTAGCAATTTCAATTATACATCTTCTTGTTATACCGTTTAAAAAAGAATCTGGTATTGGTGTATGCAGCTCCCCAGATTTATTCTTGAAAAATATGTTTGCTCCTGTAGCTTCAGCAATATTTCCCTCGTAATCAAGCATTAAAGAATCTGTAAAACCTTTTTGTTCTGCTTCATGCTTTGATAAGGTACAAATCATATATAATCCCGATGCTTTTGTATCCCAAGGAATTGTGTCAGGTGCTGGCCTTTTCCATTTTGAAATATTTAATTTAATACCCTTAAGTTTAAGATTTGGATCAAAATATGAACCCCACTCCCAAGAAGCTATGGCGACATGAATTTTTGTTTTTTGTGCTGATATTGCCATCATCTCACTTCCTCTCCAGACTACTGGTCTAACATATCCATTTTTCACTTTTTGAATAGCAACTATATCCTTACAAGCCTGGTTCAATAATTTTTGATTATATGGAATTTTAATACCCAATCTTGAGGCTGAATGAAATAATCTTTCTGTATGTTCTTCGAGTTTAAATATTTCTCCTTCATAAACTCTTTCTCCTTCAAAAACACAACTGGCATAATGTAAACCATGACTTAAAACATGAATTTTTACATCTTCCCAATTTATAGGGTGTCCGTTATACCAGATTTTTCCCGATCTTTTATCGTAAGGTATGGGTTCCATATTTAATTTATTAATCTTAATTGATTTATTTAGTTCAAAAAAGTATCTATCTTAGATAGATATGTCAATATAACTGACCCAAAACAAATTATGAAAGACTTATTATATTTAAAAGATGACCAGATTAAGGATTTTATTGAACAAATATTTTATGCTTATAGAGAAACTTATTCGGACCCAAAGAAAATTTTAAAAAAATATTCTTTTGGGACCGCTCACCATAGAGCAATTCAATTAATTGAAAGGCATGAAGGTTTAACTGTTTCAGACTTGTTAAATAAACTAAAAATTACAAAACAAAGCTTAAATAGAGTTTTGCGTGATTTAATTATTAATAAAGCTATTTTGTTAAAAAAAGGAGAAGTAGATTCAAGAAGGAGGCAAATATTTTTAAATGAAAAAGGTAGAAAACTTTTTGAGGAAATTTTTTTTGAACAAAAAAAAAGAATTTATAATGCTTTAAAAAATGCTGATGCAGACTCTGTTGTAAAATTTAAAAATATATTAAAAAAAATTATTAATGAATAAAAAAAATTTTCATATATTGGTTGTAGATGATGATGATAGAATAAGAGAATTGGTAAAGCAATATCTTGAGGAAAAAAAATTTTTAGTCACAACAGCTATAGATTCTTCTGATGCTAAAAAAAAATTAGAAATAATTAAATTTGATATAATTATACTGGACATTATGATGCCTGGCGAAAGTGGATTATCGCTAACTAAAGAACAAAAGAAAAAAGACTCTACTCCCATAATCCTTTTAACTGCCAAAGGAGAAGCTGAAGATAGGATTGGGGGCTTGGAAGTAGGTGCGGATGATTATCTTGGAAAGCCCTTTGAACCCAAAGAACTTTTGTTAAGAATAAACAACATACTAAATAAAACCAATAAAATTACATTGCCTGAAGAAATTTATATAGGAAATACTTTGGTTAATTTAAAAAAATTAGATATAAAAATAAATAATGTGGTAAAAAAAATTAATCCTCAAGAAAAAATAATTTTGGAAACAATGCTCGAATCTCCTGGAAAAATTTTTTCGAGAAATGATATAGGTAAGATTATTAGTATATCAAAGGAAAGAACTGTTGATGTTATGATTACTAGACTAAGAAAAAAAATTGAAAAAGATCCAAAAAACCCAAAATATTTACAAACAATTAGAGGCTCAGGCTATGTATTATGGATTGAATAATATAAAAAAAAAATTTTTGCCAAAAAGTCTTTTTTATAGATCTTTAATAATTGTTGCTACTCCAATTATTTTATTGCAAATAATTATTACTATAGTTTTTTTTGATAGTCTTTGGATAAAAGCTAATAAGGGAATGACGCGTTCTTTGGTTAGTGAGGTTAAAACTTTGTTTGAAATTTATCAAAGCAATCAAACGAATAAAGAAGAAATCCTAGATATTTATAATAAAAACTTTGATTTTGTTGTTAGGGTAAAAGAAAATGAAATCTTCCCTACAAAAATACCCGAGCGATGGTATAGTCCAATGGACAGAAGTTTAAGGAGAGAATTAAAATCTGCATTTCCCTATTCCTATTGGTTCGACACTACTTCGTATAAAGAAACGGTATACTTAAAAATAAAATATAAAAATGGATTTTTGCAAATATTTTTCCCGAAAGATAAAGTTGCACCATCTTCTGCAAGAATATTTGCTCTATGGATAACCTTTCCTGGATTTCTCTTAATTTTTATTGCTATAGTTTTTTTAAAAAATCAAACTAGACCAATTGTAAATTTAGCAAAAGCTGCAGAAAAATTTGGGAAAGGTGAATTTATAAAAGAGTTTAGGCCTTCTGGAGCGAAAGAAATAAGACAGGCTGCATACGAGTTTGATAAGATGAGAAAAAGAATTACAATTCATTTAAATCAAAGATCAGAAATGTTATCTGGGATTAGTCATGATCTCAGAACACCTTTGACAAGATTAAAACTTCAACTAGCGCTTATAGGGCAACAAGATCTAGCAAAAAAAATGGAGGGTGATGTTGAGGAAATGGAAAGAATGCTTAACGAATATTTAGAATTTGCTAGACATCAAAAAAATGAAGAGACTGAGGTGCTAGATCTTAATGAAATAATTAAGGAAGTATTAAAAAAATATGAAGGTAAAAACATTGATTATTATTTTGATGAAAATATTCAAATAAATATCCGTCAAAATTCATTTAAAAGATGTTTAGGTAATTTAATTGACAATGGGTTGGCTTATGGAAAAAAGGTAAAAATTATTTCTAAAAAAACGATGAGTCATTTGTTAATTTTTGTTGACGATGATGGCCCAGGAATACCTGAAAAAGAATATCAAAATGTCATGAAACCTTTTTATAGAATAGACAAAAGCAGAGGCCAAAATAAATCTGGTGTAGGATTGGGGCTATCTATCACGAATGATATTATACGCTCTCACGGGGGGGATATTGCATTTGAGAAAAGCCCTTTAAATGGTCTTAGAGTAAAACTTTCTCTTCCTTTATAATTTTTTTTTGGTTTTTTTTGATTTAATTTTTTCTAAATCTTTTTTTAATTTTTGTATTATTTTTTTTTGTACCTCAAACTCTTCTTTTGAAACTAGGTTCAATTTATTTGTGAGCAATTCAATACGAAATTTTAATGCATCCTCGACTTCTTTTTTTAAATCTTTAGAGCTATACAAACCTTTTTCGATTAAATCTGTTATATTTTCTACTAACTTATTATATTTTTGCATATATTTTTAAATATCTTTAAGATATTTTAATTTAATAATTAAATAAATCTTTTTTTTATATGATTGTCCATAACTTTGACCCTGTGCTAATAGATTTTGGATTTTTACAAATTAGATGGTATTCCATTTCTTATATTTTGGGAATCTTATTGGGATGGGCATATGCTTTAAAATTAATACAGAAAACAGCAAAAGATAAATACAGTATCGATAATATTACAAAAACACAACTGGATGATTTAATAATTTATTTAATTCTAGGAATAATTATTGGCGGTAGGCTTGGGTACATAATTTTATATAATTTTAAATACTATTCCCAAAATATAACAGAAATTTTCAAAATCTGGGAAGGAGGAATGTCTTTTCATGGTGGATTATTAGGGGTTGTAATTGCAATATTAATATTTTCAAACAAAAATAAATTAAGCTTCTTCAAATTTTCCGACATAGTCTCTTGTGTTGCCCCAATTGGAATTTTTCTTGGGAGAATTGCAAATTTTATAAATGGAGAATTATACGGAAAAATTTCAAACTTACCTTGGGCTGTTATTTTCCCAAATGGAGGTTCTGTTGCCAGACATCCTTCGCAAATTTATGAAGCTCTTCTAGAGGGCGTTCTTTTGTTTATATTGATTAATTTTTTAGCTTTAAAAAAAAATTTATTGATGAAAACTGGTTATATTTCAGGTTTGTTTTTAATTTTATATTCAATTTTAAGAATTTTTTCAGAAATTTTCCGTGAGCCAGATTCTCATATTGGTTATATCTTTAATTATTTTTCCTTGGGTGTTCTGTTAAGCTTATTAACCTTGATTGTAGGTTTTGTAATAATTTTTATAAAAAAAAATGAGCAAAATAGTTAATATTTTAAAAGAACAAAAATCTATACCATTAGATAAGTTTATTAATATAGCGCTCTACGATAAAAAATTTGGTTATTATATGAAAAAAAATCCCCTTGGACCAAGAGGAGATTTTATTACTTCACCATTAATATCAAGTTTATTTGCAGAAATGATCGCGATATGGTGCGTTGCCTTTTGGGAAAACTTGGGTAAACCAAAAAAAATTTTATTAGTAGAGTTGGGCCCAGGTGATGGTTCTTTATCTTATGATCTTTTAAATTCATTTAAAAATTTTAAAAAATTTTATAACAGTATAAATATTAGATTATTAGAAAAAAGCAAAAAATTAAAAAAAATTCAAAAAAATAAAATTAAAAATAAAAAAGTAAAATGGATTCAAAAAATAAGTGATTTAAATTCTGGGCCATTAATTTTTTTAGGTAATGAATTTTTTGATTCGTTGTCAATAAAACAGGTATATAGAAAAAAGAATTCCTATCTAGAAAAATATGTTAAACTGTCAAAAAATAATAAATTAGATTTTTTTTTCAAAAAAGCAGAAAAAAAGTTAGTTAAAAATATTAAAAAATACAAACTCCTTTCGTCAGGCAATGTCATAGAATATCCATCGGATGCCATAAAATATCTTGAAATAATAGGAGAAAAAATAAAAAAATATAACGGAGGAATTCTTTTATTTGATTATGGTTACACAAAAAATAAAAACAAAAATACTCTACAATCAGTTAAAGATCATAAATATTTAAATATTTTATCAGATCCTGGTAATTCTGATATTACTTCACATATAAATTATAGTTTCTTAACTAAAATATTAGAAAGAAAAAATTTAAAAATTGAGAAAATTATTACACAAAGTGAGTTTCTTCAAAAACTAGGAATCATTGAAAGAGCCAGTATAATTTCAAAGAATCAAACATTTAAAGAAAAGGCAAATATGTTCTATAGATTAAAAAGATTATTGCATTACAAAGAAATGGGGGTTCTTTTTAAAACAATGTTTGTTCATAACAAAAAAACAAAATTTTCTTTAGGGTTTAAGTAATGTTTTTTTCCTCCAAATTAAAATCAATTAAAAATTTAAAACATTGTTTTTTTTCAAGAAAAAATGGTTTTTCAAAAGGATTGTATAAAGGTTTAAACTGCGGTCTTGGATCTGAAGATAAAAAAGAAAATGTGTTAAAAAACCTTCGCTTTGTAGAAAAAGAAATTGGATGCAAAAACAATTCTTTAATTACCTTAAATCAAAAACATACAAATAAGATTGTATATTTTGAAGATGCAAAATCAGTAAAAAATAAATTGACTGGAGATGCAATAGTAACAAAAGTAAAGAATATTGGAATTGGAATACTTACAGCTGATTGTGTACCAATACTATTTTATGATCCTAAAAAAAAAATAATTGGGTGTGCACATGCAGGATGGAAAGGCGCTTTGAACGGAATAATCAAAAATACTGTTGAAAAATTTAGAGATTTAAAATGTGATAGTGCTGACCTAATAGCTGTAGTGGGTCCTTGCATAAAAAAAGAGAGCTACGAAGTAAAAAATGATTTTTACAAAAAGTTTATTTCTAAAGATGAAAAAAATAATATGTTTTTTGAAAAAAAAAAGGAAAATAAATATCTTTTCGATCTTAGAGGATTTGTTAATAATGAAATATCAAATTTAAATATTAAAAATCTAGAAAATATAGATATTGATACTTTTTCTGAAGAAGAATTGTTTTTTAGTTACAGAAGATCTTGTTTTAATAAAGAAAAAGATTACGGAAGGTGCATTTCTGTCATATTAATGACTTAATTTAAAGGTTTAATGTAATTGAAAATTTTAAGTAAAGTTGTATAAACAATTTATCTTATGAAAGTTCTTGCTGGCACAAGTAACCACAAACTATGCAAAGACATAGCAAGACACCTCAAACTAAAATTAGTCAATTCAAATATTAAAAGATTTGCAGACGGTGAGGTTTATATTGAAATTAACGAAAATATTAGAGGTAATAGTATATTTGTAATTCAATCTACATCGAACCCAGCCAATGACAATTTAATGGAGTTATTGATTTGTATAGATGCTTTGAGAAGATCATCAGCAAAAAATATTACTGCGGTAATTCCTTATTTTGGATACGCTAGACAAGACAGAAAGGTTGTTCCTAGAACAGCAATATCCGCAAAATTAGTTTCAAATTTAATTACTAATGCAGGAGCTAATAGAATTTTAAGTGTAGATTTACATGCAGGACAAATTCAAGGCTTCTTTGATATTCCTGTAGACAATTTATTTGCTACCCCTATATTTGCTAGACATATCAAAAACAAGATGAAGTTAAAAAATTTAATTTGTGTTGCGCCCGACGTTGGTGGTGTTGAAAGAACCAGAGCTTTAAGCAGAAGAATAAATTCATCTATTGCTATAATAGATAAAAGAAGACCAGCCCCAGGCAAATCTGAAGTAATGAATATAGTGGGAAATGTAAAAAACAAAAATTGTGTAATTGTAGATGATATAATTGATTCTGGAGGAACAATTGTTAATGCCGTGCAAGCTTTAAAAAATAAAGGCGCTAAAGATGTATATGTTTATATTACACACGCTGTATTAAGTGGTGAAGCTGTAAAAAAAATAGAAAAATCTCAAATTACAAAATTGATAACAACGGATACAATTGACAATTCTTTTAAAATTAAAAAAAGTAAAAAAATAGAAATTATTTCACTTGCACCTATGATTTCTGAGGCAATGAAGAGAATTGCTAACTCTACATCTGTTTCTAGCCTTTTTAATTAATTTTACTTGTTTTTTTTTCAAACATAATATAAAACGTCCCTTCATTTATGAATATTTTAAAAGCCACTAAAAGAACTGTCGCAACAAAGGGGCAGCTAAATAAATTAAGATCGGATGGTTTTATACCTGCTATTTTGTATGGTGGAAAAAAAGATAATATTAATATTAGCCTAAAAAAATTACAACTAAGAGACATTATTAAAACTGAAACATTTATGTCTAAAGTAGTTGATATCGAAATAGAGGGAAGTGCAGAAAAAGTCCTTCCTAGAGAAGTTGCCTACGACCCAATTTCAGACGAGCCTATTCACATTGATTTTATGAGAGTTGCAAAAGGATCCACAGTCATTTTAGAAATACCTGTTAAACTTATCAATATGGATAAATCTCCAGGATTAAAAAAAGGTGGAGTTTTAAATATTGTAAGAAGAAAAGTTGAATTAAAATGCCCTGCAGAAAATATTCCTGATGAAATAGTTCTTGATTTAGATAACATTGAAATTGGAAGTAGTTTAAAAATTTCAGCAGTAAAACTTCCCCAGAATGTATTTCCAACTATATCAGATAGAGATTTTGTTATTGCAACAGTAGTTTCTCCAACAATTGTGGTTGAACCAGAAAAAACTGAAGAAGCAACTGCCGAAGGTGAGGTTCCTGCTGAAGGCGCTGTTGAAGGAGTAGTTGAGGGAGAAGCTAAAGCCGAAGGAAAAGAAAAAACTGGAGATCAAAAAACTGCAAAATCTTCTGATGACAAAGGAAAAGCTCCTGCGGCTGACAAAGGAAAATCTCCTAGCAAGGAAAAAGAAACTAAGAAAAAATAATTTATATTATGATGCTTTTAGTTGGATTGGGAAATCCAAACCCGAATAACTCAAACAATCGTCATAACGTTGGTTTTTTAGTTATTGATGCAATTAACCAAAAATTTAAACTTTCGAAACAAAAACCAAAATTTAAAGGTTTATTAACTACTGGAAAAATCAATGAGCAGAAAGTATATGCAATAAAACCACTTACTTTTATGAACAGTTCCGGAATATGTATTAAAGAACTTATCGAATATTTTAAAATTGATGTAAAAAATGTTTTTGTATTTCATGATGATATGGATATTGACCTTGGAAAAATAAAGGCAAAATTTGGAGGAAGCAGCGCGGGACATAACGGAATAGAATCGATAGATAAAAATATTGGAAAGCTTTATTCAAGAATAAGGATAGGTATAGGTAGACCAAAAGACAATTCTACCGGTGCAGATCATGTATTAGATAATTTTTCAAAAGATGAAAAAAAAAGCATAGATGAAGTAACTAACAACATAATAGAATCTATGTCTGCTTTAATTAGTAAAGATTTAGATCTTTTTTCAAGTAAAATTAATCAAAAATAAAAATGGGTTTTAAATGTGGAATTGTTGGTTTGCCCAATGTTGGTAAATCAACTTTATTTAATGCATTAACTATATCAAAAAAAGCTCAGGCAGAAAATTTCCCCTTTTGCACTATTGATCCAAATGTTGGCATTGTGGCTGTACCTGACGAAAGATTAAAAAAAATATCAGAAATTTCAAAATCAGCTAAAACAATTAATGCCGCAATAACTTTTGTAGATATTGCTGGATTAGTTAAAGGTGCTTCGAAGGGAGAGGGGTTGGGAAATAAATTTCTTTCCCATGTAAGAGAGGTAGACACAATTATTCATTTAACACGATGTTTTGACTCTGAAAAAATACAAAATGTAAATAAAAATGTAGATCCTATTCGTGATCTTGAAATTATTGAAACTGAAATTCTATTATCAGATTTAGAATCTCTGGAAAAAAGATTAGAAAAAAATAATAAAAAAAAAATAGAAAAAGATGAGCTAAATTTTTTAGAAGAATGTAAAAAATTAATTAGTGATGGAAAAAAACCTAATGAATTAAAAAAAAAGTATAGCAAAGATTTAATAAAAAAATCATCTCTTTTATCAATGAAACCAAGAATAATCGTATGCAATGTTGATGAAAAAAGTTTACAAAGTGGTAACAAATACTCTGTTTCCTGTAGGAAAAAATTTCCAGAAGAAAATATAATTATTGTTTGTGCAGATATAGAAGATCAAATCATGGGTCTTCAAGCAAAAGATAGAAAAGATTTTATGCTTGAATCCGGAATAAAAAGCACAGGTTTAGATAATCTAATTAAAACTGGTTATAAAGCTCTAGGCCTTAGCACCTTTTTTACTTCTGGGCCCGAAGAAAGTAGAGCTTGGACGATTGAAAAAAAATCAAAGGCGATGGATGCCGCAGGTGTTATTCATACAGACTTTAAAAAAAAATTTATAAGAGCTGAAACGGTAACATGTGAAGATTTTATAAAATATAAGGGATTTAACGAATGTAAAAATGCTGGAAAATTAAGGCTTGAAGGCAAAGATTATTTGGTTAACGACGGCGATGTAATGTATTTTAGAGTTGGAAGCTAAACTATCTAAAGGTATCAGGGTCTTCACCTTCGTATTTTGAAACTGCTCTTTCTGCTTTGTCAAAAACTTCTTCTTCTTCATTTTTAGAACCAAATCTTGACCAAACTTTTTGCTTACTTAAATAAACTAATGTTAAAAGAATAAACAAGAAGAAGAAAACCTTAAATCCCATTCTGTGTCTTTCTTCAAGATGTGGATCACCTGCCCAAACTAAAAAAGTGGTTACATCTTTTGATATTTGAGCTTTTGTTGTCTCTGTTCCGTCTATATATTCTACTATTCCATCAGATATAGGTTCAGCCATCTTTATTTTGTTACCAGACATATATTTATTATAATAAACTCCGTCATCTAGTTCATATCCTGCTGGAGCTTCTTCATATCCCATCAACAATGAATAAATATAATCTGCTCCTCCTTTTCTTGCTTTTACCAGAACTGACATATCAGGAGGATATGCTCCTCCGTTAGCTGCAGCCGCAGCTTTTGCATTTGGAAATGGACTTACAAATTTATCCGACAGTCTTCCTGGTCTTGTAAACATTTCCCCATCTTCGTTCGGTCCGTCTGTAACTTCAAATTGTGCAGCAATTGCTTTCGCCTCTTCTGGTGAAAATTCTGGGCCACCTTTTTCAGATAAATTTCTATAGCTTAAATGTTGTACAGAATGACATCCTGAGCAAACCTCTTGGTAAACTTGATAACCTCTTTGTAAAGAAGCTCTATCAAAAGTTCCGAATACTCCTTTGAAGCTCCAATTATTTTCTATAAATTCTGCTTTATTTTCTGCTGAATAAGATACATTGCTAATGCCTAAAATAAATATTATTAAAAATATTTTGAATGATAGATTATCTAAACGTTCCAACATTTTCTCCTTCATATTTTCCTGCCATTTCTTTAAACTTATCCATTACCCCTGGTTTATCTAATACTGGATCAGAAATGCTCATGGGCAAAGGATCAGTTTTTTCATACCTACCTAGCAAAGGTAATAAAATTAAGAAATGAATAAAATAGTAAGCAGTAGCTACTCTTGCCAAAAGTAAATAAATGCCTTCTGGTGGTTTTGCACCAAGATAACCAAGTAATATTACAGTAACTACTAGTACCCAGAAAAACTTTCTATATAATGGTCTAAAAGTTGCTGATCTTACTTTTGAACTATCCAGCCATGGCAAACCTACCAAAACAAAAATTGATGCAAACATAAAAATTACTCCTCCTAGTTTGCTAGGTATGGCTCTTAAAATTGCATAAAAAGGTAGCAAATACCATTCTGGAACGATATGTGCTGGTGTAATTAAAGGATCAGCCGGAATATAGTTATCCGGATGTCCCAAAAAATCAGGTAAGAAAAAAACAAATCCAAAAAATAATAACAAGAAGGTTAGCAAAGCTAAAAGATCTTTCATAACCATATATGGGTGAAAAGGCATGGTTTCATTGCTGCCTTTCTTTACATCTATACCAATAGGATTGTTATTTCCCGGAATATGCAGTGACCATACATGTAGTATTACTAAACCAAAAATCAAAAAGGGGAATAAATAATGCAAACTATAAAATCGATTTAAAGTTGGATTGTCTACAGAAAATCCTCCCCATAACCAATTAGTAACACTTTCTCCTATAAAA
Source organism: uncultured Pelagibacteraceae bacterium (assembly GCA_902589795.1). Classification (GTDB taxonomy): domain Bacteria; phylum Pseudomonadota; class Alphaproteobacteria; order Pelagibacterales; family Pelagibacteraceae; genus AG-414-E02. Next base: position 23,751 of record CACIUJ010000009.1, read on the forward strand.
GGAATTGCGCTAAATAAATTAGTAATTACTGTAGCTCCCCAAAAACTCATTTGCCCCCATGGTAAAACGTATCCCATAAAAGCTGTAGCCATCATTAGCAAATAAATTACTAGACCAATGATCCAAATCATTTCTCTTGGAGCCTTATATGAACCAAAATACAAGCCTCTAAAAATATGAATATATACAGCTAAGAAAAACATAGATGCGCCATTTGAATGCACATATCTCATAAGCCATCCATAATTTACATCTCTCATGATGTGTTCAATGCTTGCAAAAGCATAATCTGTATGAGCAACATAATGCATTGCTAGAATTATTCCTGTTACAATTTGGGTAATTAAACAAAAAGTCAATATTCCTCCAAATGTCCACCAATAATTTAAATTTTTTGGCGTAGGATATGATTTTAAATGATGCGAGAGAGATAAAAGCGGTAATCTACTGTCAAACCACTCTGCTAATTTTGTTTTTGGAACATATTTTTCTTCACTCATAACCAATCTATCCTATTTTAATTGTATTACTATCAACAAACTCATATTTAGGAATTTCTAAATTTGTAGGAGCCGGACCTTTTCTAATTCTTCCTGAAGTATCATAATGCGATCCATGACAGGGACAAAACCATGCATTGTACTCGCCCTTATTATCTAAAGGAACACATCCAAGATGAGTGCAAACCCCTATCATTACTAGCCACTCTGGATTCTTGGTTCTATCAGAATCTTTTTCTGGATCTTTTAAATCTTTTAAATCAACAGCGGCTGCCTCATCTATTTCTTGTTTGGTTCTTCTTCTAATAAAAATTGGCTTGCCTCTCCATAGCACCGTTATAGTTTTTCCTCGTTCCACGCTACTAATATCAACCTCAGTAGTTGACAAAGCTTTTACTGAAGAATCTGGATTCATTTGATCAACTAAAGGCCAAATAGCCGCCCCTAAACCCACCGCTCCAATTGTGTATGTAGCTGTATATAAAAAATCTCTTCTTTTTCCTTTAATTTCTTTTGTCATATGTTTGGGACTTTAATTTACTATATAGTATTAATTAATTGAATTAATATAAATTTAATAGGTCAGAATGACACACAAATTAGTGAGTGGCTAAAAAATGTTTAATATTGCCTTATACCAACCTGATATACCGCAAAACACTGCAGCAATAATTCGTTTATGCTCTTGCTTTGATACAATTCTTGAAATAATTGAACCTTGTGGATTTAACCTTCAAGACAAAAGATTAAAAAGAGTTGCTATGGATTATTTAAATAAAAGTAAAATAATAAGTTATCCGTCTTATGAAAAGTTTTTAATTAAAAAAAAAAATTCTAGAATTATTCTTATGACTACAAAAGCAAAAAAAAATTATAATAAATTTAAATTTTACCCAAATGACACAATACTTTTTGGAAGAGAAAGCGAAGGAGTGCCTAAAATTGTACATAAAAAATCTGATCAAAGATTAAAAATACCCTTAAAAAGAGGGGCAAGGTCTCTCAATATTAGTATTGCAGCAGCTATAACATTGGCTGAGGCATTAAGACAAAATTCTAATTTATGAAAATAAAGGAAAAAAAAAATTTAACGAAAAGATGGTTTAAAGAATTACAAAATATAATTTGTGATACTATTGAAACTTTAGAAAAAGAACATGGCTCAAATATAAAATTTAAAAAAAATAAATGGAAACATGGAGAGTATAGAACTATATATGGAAAAGTTATTGAAAAAGGAGGAGTCGCATATTCAAATGTTGTAGGAAAATTTCCTAAAGAATTTGCAAAAAAAATACCAGGAACAAAAAACAATATTAATTTTTGGTCATCTGGAATTTCTGTTGTGATTCATCCAGTAAGTCCAAAAATCCCAGCTATGCATTTTAATACAAGATTTATTTGTACACAGAAAAATTGGTTTGGAGGTGGAATGGATGTAACACCTTGCCTTGTAGATAATAAAGAAAAAAGATATTTCCATAATAAGTTAAAAAAAATGTGCGATTTTCATAGCAAAAAATATTATCCAAAGTATAAAAAATGGTGTGATAAATATTTTTATTTACCACATAGGAATGAAGCGCGTGGCATAGGCGGTATTTTCTTTGATTATAAAATGGACGATTGGGAAAAAGATTTTTTGTTTGTAAAGGACGTAGGTACAACATTTGCTTATTTATTAAAAACAATAGTAGGTAAAAAAATGTTTTTTAAATGGAAAAAAAAAGAAAAAGAAATTCAACTGCTAAAAAGAGGTAGATATGTGGAGTTTAATTTGCTTTATGATAGAGGAACAAAATTTGGATTAAATAGCGGTGGAAACCCCAAGGCAATTTTAATGTCAATGCCACCGACTGCAAAATGGAAGTAAACTATGGAAAAAGAACCAGTAACACAAAGCGGTCTTGAAAAATTAAAAAAAGAATTAGAAGAACTAAAAAAAATTAAAAGACCAAAAATAATTGAAGCTATAGCTGAAGCAAGGGCCCATGGTGATCTAAAAGAAAATGCAGAATATCACGCTGCAAAAGAAGAGCAGGCAAAAATTGAAAGTAGGGTAATTTATATAAATGATCTTATTGCTAGAGCAGACGTAATAGATGTTACAAAACTTGAAAAAAAGAATATTGCAATTTTTGGTTCTACTGTTGAATTACTAAATTTAGAAAATAACGAAAAAAAAATATATAAAATAGTAGGCAAAGATGAAGCTGATTTAAAAAAAAATTTTATTTATTTTAAATCACCTATTGGAAAAGCATTAATTGGAAAAAATAAAAAAGATTTGATAACAGTATCCACTCCATCAGGGGAAAAGAATTTTGAAATTAAAGACGTTAAATATATTTAATTATTATTTATTTTTTTTAAAGACTTTTCAATAGTTTCTTCTTTGAGAACAAAATCACTTTCAATCCATTGCTTCTCTAAAAGTTTAAGCTTATCACCAAGTTCTGGTCCCGTCTTATATCCAAGATTTTTTAAATAATCGCCTGAGATAGGAAATTTAGGAACATCTAAATTTTCTAAAAAATTTATCATTCTCTCTATTTCTGAAAAATTTTTTTTATTAGTAATAGAAAATGAAAAGAGTAGTAAATCTTTAACATTTTTTTTATTTAATAAATAAATCATTTTTTTAATATTTTCTTTTGTTAAAAATTTTTTATTTTTAATACTTTGATAATTTTTTGAAATATTTTTGAATCTATTTGCTAATTCATTAGATGTTCTATATTTATGACAAAAGTACTCATGATCTTTAGTTTCATCTACAATTATTAGAGCTAAAATTAAATCATTATCATACTTTTCTTTTATATTTTGACTTAGACTATTTATAATCTTAAGCCTTTCAAAATACTTGAACTGAGGAAATATATTTAAAATTATTTCTTTTGATAATCTGTTTGAAAATAAACTATATAAATTTTTAAGCTTTAAAATTTTTTGCAACTCATCAAAAATTCTTTCATTTGAAATTTTATTTAATCCATTAATATTTTTTTTAATGGATTTTATTGTACTTTCTTCATAATTTTCATTACTGTATTGAATGAAAAATCTAAAATAACGCAAAATACGCAAATAATCTTCCGCTATTCTATCTTCTGTAGATCCAATAAATTTTATTTTCCCATCTTTGAGATCTGAAATTCCTTTTAATGGGTCAAAAATCCTACCTTCTATATCAGCATAAATAGCATTTATAGTAAAATCTCTTCGTAAAGCGTCTTCTTCCCAATTTAAAGTGTATTCAACATTTGCGTGTCTACCATCTGTTGCGATATCTTTTCTTAGGGTAGTAATTTCAAATTTTTTATTATTTAAAATTATTGTCAATGTTCCGTGAGAAATACCAGTTTCAAGCACTCTAATATTTTTTTTAATTAACATTTCTTTAACCTCATTTGGTTTAAGAGATGTAGCTAAATCTATATCATCAATATTTTCACCTGAAAGTGCTTTGCGAACACAACCACCTACAAACCTGACTCTACTTTGTTCTCCAACAGTATTTAAAATTGAAAAAATTTCTTGGGCTTCTTTTATATTTTGTAATAATTTAATACTTTTTTCTGAGCCAAAAATTTTAAAGAGATAGCGATCAACTTTTATAATAGTTTTTTTTATTTTTTTTAGCATTGTCTGGCTGGGGCGCTAGGATTCGAACCTAGGATGGTGGTACCAAAAACCACTGCCTTACCGCTTGGCTACGCCCCAAATTTATAATTTTGAGATATATCACAAATTTTATATGTTTACATAGTTTTCGACACTATGCTCCAATATTTTGGAAATTTTAATTTTACCAATTTTTGTGCAGAAATAGCGTTGATCTTATCAGAAAATATTCCAATGCAAGCAGATCCAGATCCTGTTATCCTTGAAAAAATACAGCCTGGCTGAATTTTAATAAAATTAATTAATTTTTCAACCTTCGGGTAAATTTTAACCACAGCTTTTTCGAGATCATTTTTTTCATTTTTTAAATAATGAATCAATTTAACTTTGTTTTTTACCATTCTTTTAAATTCAAATTTATTCAAAGAAAGTTCCTTGTTTTTTTTAAATACTCTTCTTGTTGAACAAATAATATTTGGATAAACAATAATAATATTTAAATTAAATTTATTATTAATATTTAAAATTTCATTTTTCTTTCCAGTTAAAATTTTATTTTTTTTATTTAAAATAATAGGTACGTCAGATCCAATTTTAAATGCTATTTTTTTAATTTCATTATTACTTATTTTTAGTTTTCTTTTGTTTTTAAAATATTTTAATAAAGCCGCTGCATTAGAAGATCCTCCTCCTAAACCAGAGCCGTGGGGTATATTTTTTTTAATATTTATTCTAAATGACTCTTTTTTTAAAAAGTTTTTATTACGTAAATAATACAAAACCTTTGTAATTGTATTGAAATTTGGATTAATTTTCTTTGCAAATTTTCCTGAAAAGAATATTTGATCTTTTTTAGAATTAATTTTACTGATCGTTATAATATCATATAAATTACAAGAAGTTATGATTGATGAAATATTATGATATCCATTCTTTAATCTTTTGATTACTTTAAGAAGTAAATTTATTTTACAATAAGATTTTATTTTAATTTTTTTCACTTAAATAAATTATAATTTTTCAACTAAACCAAAAATTAACTTACTATCTATTTTTTCTTTTAATTTTTGATCAACTGTATCTAAGGTCAGAACATACTTCCAAAAATATCTGGCTTGTATATCTTTCTTTAACATCCATAAAGCATCGGCATAATGGTCGTTGATGACAGGATCTAAAGGTTTTAACTCTACGGCCTTTTGTAAAAATTTTTCTGCATCAACATAATTTTTTTTTGCATAATAGGCCCACCCTAAAGAATCAATTATATAACCATCATCTTTTTGTAATTTTGTAGCTCGTTTAAGCATATCTAGTGCTTTATCCAAATTCATTCCTTTCTCGACCCAAGCGTAAGCCAGATAATTTAAAACGTAAGGTTCGTCTGGAGATATTTTAATCGATTCAATTAAATCTTTTTCTGCCTTTTTCCATTCACCCAACCTTTCGTAACTGCTACCGCGCCTATCAAGAATTTTTGGGAACAAATTATGATCTTTTTTTATTTTTTTTAAAGCTAAGGAATAATATTTTATTGATTTTTCAAAATATTCATTATCTTTGTAAAAATTAGCTAGCTCATACAAATGTTCAAAATCAACATTGGTTAATAAATTAAACTCTTTTTCTAAACTAGAAATAGATTTTTTTTTATTTTTAGTGTCTAATAAAATTGTTGCAACAGTTCTGGCGGAATACCAAGAGTATGCGGGACCAATAGATTTTAAAGATTTATATAAATTTTTAGAAGTTTTGTATTTTTTTTGATAATAATAGTTTTCTGCCAATAATGCTTTGTTAGGTATAAATTTATTGTTTAATAATAAAGAAATATTTAAATAAAAATTTGATAATTGAAAATCTTTTTCATTTGAATATAAATTGGCTAGTATATAAAAAAATTCTGCAAGAACATCTTTTGGATTTTGACAGTCAAAAAAATTCGTTATCTCTTTTGTTTTTTTTCCTGAAATAAAATTATTCATTTCTTTAATTAGTAAATTTGAGGTGTATTCTTTCCTGCTAATATTAATTACTTTTTGCCCTTTTTTAATTTCTTGTTTTGACAATAAGTAATCTACTAAAAAGAAATTATATCTAGAAAAATCATAATTTTCATTTTCGATTAATTTTCTAAATTGATTTTCAGTTTCATCGCTATCATAAAAACAGTGGAGAAAACTTTTTTGTATTTGCTTTATATGATGATAACGGCTTGGTATTTTATTAATAAATTCATAACTGTTCTTCTCTTTATTATTAGATGCTTTACTCCATGCTAAAAGAACATTTCCTATAAAATCTTGAAAAAGAAAATTATATCTTGAAATTTCATTTAACCTTTTAAAATGAATTTCTGCTTTAACATATTCTTTATTTAAAAAGTAGTTTAAGCCCATTACTAAGTCAGCTTCAAAAAATAATTCATTTTTATCCCAAACACTATTTGAAAAATCAAATGCTTGTTGAAATTTTTCTAATATAATAAGTGTTCTAAGATATTGAATATTGTAGTTGCTATGGGTACTTTTTAAAGATTGAACTTTATTTAGATATTTAAAAGTATTATTTGGAGAATCCAAATTTATAGATGTTATACCCGAAAAATAGTTTGATATATTGTGTTTAGAGTATTTAATTTTTTTATCTTTGCCAAAAGCCCCAGTTACGAATAATAAGCTAAGTATTAAAAAAAAAATTAAATAAATATTTTTAATAAAGCTTTTCATATAATATAGTTTATAAAATGAAAAAGAGTTTAAATCAAAAATTAATTGATCTTGTTGAATATTATAATTTAACAAATATTAACATTCTACTAAGCGAAAATGGTATCAAAAGGAGCCATGATAGCAATAGCCCTAGATCTGGTAGTACAAAATTGCAAAAATTACAAAAACTTAAAAATAATATAAAAAATATCAAAAATTGCGAATTAAAAAAAAGTGCTACCAATATGGTGTTTGCTGATGGAAATATTAATTCAAAAATAATGATTATAGGCGAAGGTCCAGGTGCACAAGAAGACAAAGAGGGAATTCCGTTTGTGGGTAGGGCTGGTAAACTTTTGGATAAAATGCTGGATGCAATACAACTTAATAGATCAAAAGTATATATCTCCAATGTAGTAAATTATAGACCGCCACAAAATCGGAAGCCTTCCGAAACTGAAATTGCAAGATATTTGCCATTTCTTAAAAACCATATTGAAATTATAAATCCAAAAATTCTGTTATTATTAGGTAGTACTGCTCTAAATGCTTTGATAGGAAATGAAATAGTAATTTCTAAAGCAAGGGGAAAATGGATCCAAAAAGAAATAGGGGGTGCCAAACTTTGGATAATTGCTTCTTTTCACCCAGCTTTTCTGATGCGTCAACCAGAACAAAAAAAGCTTGCTTGGATAGATTTGAAAATGATACGAGAAAAATCAAAAACATTAAAAATATAAATTTTCTATAAAATATGATTAAAATTGCTGGTGTAGATGAAGTTGGTAGAGGGTGTTTAGCTGGTCCAGTTTTCGCTGCAGCAGTTATTCTAAATAATAAAATTATTAGAAAAAATATTAAAGACTCAAAAAAAATTTCATTCAAAAAAAGAATATTAATTTCTGAATATATAAAAAAAAACTCAATTTTTGCTATAGGAATGGCCAGTGTAGAAGAAATTAATAAAATTAATATTTTAAATGCCTCCCTTCTCTCAATGAAAAGAGCTTTGGATAAATTAAAAACTAAACCTTCTTTTGCATATATAGATGGCCCCTTTGCTCCAAAAAATACAAAAATAAAATGTAAAACTTTTATTAAAGGCGACGATAGGATTGTTTGTATAGCGGCTGCTTCTATTATAGCTAAAACTACAAGAGATTTATTTATGATAGAATTAGGAAAGAAGTATCCAGAATATAAATGGAGTAAAAATTTTGGATATGGAACTGAAGAACATTTAAAAAAACTAAGAAAATATGGAGTTACCAAACATCATAGAAAAACTTTTCGACCGATACACAATATATTGATGAATGATGCACGTGAAACACAATAGGACTCGTTTTTTTTCTATTAAGATTTGACGGAGATACAAATTTAGAGTCTAATTCAACGTTAAGTTGAATCTAGATATGTCTAAATTTGAAAACCAAATTGTAAACGAAAATTCCTTAGAAATACTAAAAAAAATTCCTGACAAAACTTTTAATTTAATTTTTGCAGACCCTCCATACAATTTACAAATTGAAGAAAAATTAAAAAGACCAGATGATAGTAAGGTTAACGGTGTTTATGATAAGTGGGATCAATTTAAAAGTTTCAAACATTATGATGATTTCTGCAAAGATTGGCTAAAAGAATGTAAAAGAGTTTTAAAAGACAACGGAAGCATTTGGGTTATTGGATCATATCACAATATTTTTAGACTAGGCTTTCACCTACAAAATTTAAATTACTGGTTGCTTAACGATATAATTTGGAGAAAAAAAAATCCAATGCCAAATTTTAAAGGAACTAGATTTACCAATGCTCACGAAACTTTAATTTGGGCTTCGAAAAGCAAAAAATCAAAATATACTTTTAATTATCAATCTTTAAAGTGCTTAAACGATGATCTGCAAATGCGCTCTGATTGGACTTTCCCCATATGTAGTGGAAAAGAAAGATTGAAAAAAAGTGGAAAAAAAATTCATTCTACTCAAAAACCGGAAGTTCTTTTACATAGAATTATTTTAGCAACAACCAATAAAGACGATACCATTTTAGATCCATTTTTAGGTACTGGAACTACTGCTGCTGTAGCTAAAAAATTAGGCCGAAAATACTTTGGAATAGAACAAGATAAAAAATATTTTAAAGCAGCTAATGATAGGATTAATAGGGTTAAAATTATTAGTGAAAGCTATTTGGATACCTTAAAAAATAATAAATCTAAGCCAAGAATACCATTTGGATCCTTAGTTGAATTAGGAATAATTAAGCCAGGAACTAATATTTTTGATCAAAAGAAAAAAGTTAACGCAAAAATAATGGTAGATGGCAGTATCAAACACAAAGAATCAGAAGGCTCAATACATAAAGTTGCAGCTAAAATAATGGGAACTGAAAGTTATAATGGATGGACATATTGGTATTGTGATGTGGGAGGTTCAATGGTTCCAATAGATAATCTTAGGCAAAGATTTTTAAGTAAAAATGTCTAGTTTATTTATATATTTTCCCTAAGTAACTTTGTATAAAATTTTTGTTTTTTACAAGTCGTTTCAAAAAAAAGTTTCTTAAAATCTCTAATAAAAAATTAGAAATGTGAAATCCAAAATAATTAAATTTTGTACGTTTATTAATTTGGTTTGTTCTTTTTAATCTTCTTTTAAAATAAATATTTTGTATATTTATTTTATTTTCAGATAATAAGTTAAATAATTCGTCTGCTGCTTCGATTGATTGTGATGCTCCCTGGGCTAGCGCTGGAGCAAAAGTATAAAAAGCATCTCCTAAGTAAAATACATTATCATAAATTGATTTTATGGGTTTTTTAGTTACATAAACAGGCCATAAATTTAAATCACCTTTAAATAAATTTTCTAAACTTTTATTTTTTGAAAAAATTTTTTTTTTCAGTATCGAGTGTATATCATAATTTTGAGATAATTTTTCTCTTACAATACAAACCAAATTAAAATCGTTATTTTTATTTATGGGGTAAATAACAACATGTGCGTCTGGAAGCATTATTAATGATATACTTTCTTTTTCATAATTAAATTCTTTTGGGGATTTAATTACTGATCTAATGGAAAC
>CACIUJ010000010.1 GCA_902589795.1 uncultured Pelagibacteraceae bacterium
TTGCAAGAGCATCAAAAACTATGAGCGAGTGTAGAAAAATATCAAAAGAATTTTTGTTTACGGGAATAGAAAAAGCAAGTTAATGAATTATTTAAATATTTTTTTTAGTGAATTTTATAAAATAATTTTTTTATTATTACCTGTTTTGGTTTCTGTTGCTTTAATAGTATGGCTTGATAGAAGAGTTTGGGCTTTTGTGCAAAAAAGAAGAGGGCCAAATGTTGTAGGCCCATTTGGTCTTTTACAAACACTTGCTGATGCTTTAAAGTATATTTTTAAAGAAATTATTATTCCAGCCAGTTCTAACAAAGTTATATTTATATTAGCTCCAATAATTACCCTTACCTTATCTCTAATAGCTTGGGCAGTAATACCATTTAATGAGGTGATGGTTTTATCAAATATCAACGTAGGTATTTTATATTTATTTGCTGTGTCTTCCTTAGGTGTTTATGGAATTATAATGGCAGGCTGGGCATCAAATTCAAAATATCCTTTTCTAGGTGCAATAAGATCAGCCGCTCAAATGGTATCTTACGAAGTATCGATAGGAATTATAATTATTAATGTTTTATTATGCGTAGGCTCACTTAATCTAAGCCAAATAGTTTTGGCTCAAAAAGATATATGGTTTATTTTTCCTTTGTTTCCTATGTTTGTTATTTTTTTTATATCAATATTAGCAGAAACAAATAGACCACCATTTGATTTACCAGAGGCAGAGTCAGAGCTGGTAGCAGGTTATCAAACAGAATATTCAGGAATGATGTATGCAATGTTTTGGCTTGGTGAGTATGCTAATATCTTGCTTTTATGTGCTTTAGGATCAATTCTTTTTTTAGGTGGGTGGCAAAGTCCAATTGATATTTACCCTTTAACAATACTACCTGGAGTTTTTTGGATGATATTTAAAATAGTGATATTATTTATTTTAGTATCATTAGTTAAGGCTATAGTTCCAAGATATCGCTTCGATCAATTAATGAGATTAGGATGGAAAATTTTTCTTCCGTTCTCATTAATTTGGCTTGTAATAACAGCAAGTTTTTTATTTTTTTTAGATTTGTTGCCAACATAGGATAGTTAAAATAGAAAAATGAAAATTAATAGATTAATCAAAACAATATTTATGGCAGATTTTATAAGCGGATTGATTATTGCTATTAAAAAAATATTTAGTTCTAAAAAAACAATAAATTACCCATTTGAAAAAGGAAAAATAAGCCCAAGATTTAGAGGAGAGCATGCACTAAGAAGATATCCAAATGGAGAGGAAAGATGTATAGCATGTAAATTATGCGAGGCTGTTTGTCCTGCTCAGGCTATTACTATAGAATCAGAAATTAAACAGGATGGAAGCAGAAAAACTACTAGGTACGATATAGACATGCTTAAATGTATATATTGTGGTTTGTGCGAAGAATCTTGTCCTGTTGACGCTATAGTTCAAGGTCCAAATTTTGAGTTTGCAACGGAAACTAGAGAAGAGCTTTACTACAACAAACAAAAACTTTTAGAAAATGGAGATAGATGGGAAACTGCTTTAGCTGAAAATTTAAAAGCTGACGCTCCTTTCAAGTAAATGTTAGCACATACTTTATTATTTTATTTTTTTTCTACAGTCGCGGTATTCTCTTCACTTATGGTAATACTTTCTAGAAATACAGTTTATTCAGTATTTTTTTTAATTTTAGTTTTCGTAAGCATTTCAATTTTATTTATAATGATAGGAGCAGAATTTTTAGGAATGGTAATGTTAATAGTTTACGTTGGTGCGGTTGCTGTTTTATTTCTTTTTGTTGTTATGATGTTAAATGTTGCTGAAAAAAAGAATCAAAAGATCGTTAACAAAGGGTTAATTAACAACATTTCAGTTGGTTCTATTGTTGGATTAATTATTTTTTTTGAGCTTTTGGTAGTAATAGGGGGATGGAAATATAAAGGAGATTTTGTTTCTCTTTCATCAATTTCAATAAATGATGAACTAACCAACACCCATGCCTTAGGTAATGTTTTATATACTGATTATATCCATCTTTTTCAAATTGCAGGAATGATATTATTGGTAGCAATGATAGGTGCAATTACTCTTACATTTAAAAAAAGAGAAAATATAAAAAAACAAAATTATTTTGATCAAATAGGGAGAGACAAAGAAAGTGCAGTAAGTTTAGTTGAAGTGGAAAGTGGAAAAGGAGTAAAAATTGATGATTGAAATAGGATTGGGACATTACCTAACCTTAGGAGCAATTATTTTTGTAATTGGAATAATTGGAATTTTTTTAAATAGAAAAAATGTTATTATCATTTTAATGTCCATAGAGCTAATTTTGTTGGCTGTTAACATTAATTTGGTTTCTTTTTCTGTTTATTCGCAAAATTTAGTAGGACAAGTATTTACAATGTTTATATTAACAGTGGCTGCAGCCGAAGCAGCAGTTGGCTTAGCTATAATAGTTATTTACTACAAAAACAAAGGATCTATTCACGTTGAACATATAAATTCTTTAAAAGGTTAATATGGAATATTTAATTGTACTATTACCTTTACTAGGATCAATTGTTTCAGGTTTTTTTGGAAAATTGATTGGAGTAAGACAATCTCAAATAATAACAAGTACTTTAGTATTATTATCTGGAATAATTTCAATATTAATTTTTTATCAAGTAATGATAAATGACTACAGTAGTAATAAGCTAATCTTTAATTGGATTAGCTCTGGTAATTTTAATGTAAATTGGTCTATTAACATTGATCCTCTCACATCAGTAATGTTGGTTGTTGTAAGTTTAATATCATCCATTATTCATTTTTACTCAATTGGATATATGAGTCATGATCCTCATAAACCAAGATTCATGGCTTATTTATCCCTTTTTACTTTTGCTATGCTGATTTTGGTTACTGCAGATAATTTTTTGCAGTTATTTTTTGGATGGGAAGGTGTTGGGTTATGTTCTTATTTATTAATTGGGTTTTGGTACAAAAAACCGTCAGCAAATTCAGCAGCAATAAAGGCTTTTATTGTAAATAGAGTAGGAGATTTTGGTTTTGCGATAGGTGTTTTTTTAATTTTTTTCTTTTATGGGACAGTAAACTTTAATGAAGTTTTTCAACAGACACCTTTATTTATAGAAAAAGAAATTATTTTTTTAGGAATTAATTTAAATTTAATAACACTAATATGTTTGATGTTATTTTTAGGTGCTATGGGTAAGTCCGCGCAATTTTTACTACATACTTGGCTTCCTGATGCCATGGAAGGACCAACTCCTGTTTCAGCATTAATTCATGCAGCAACAATGGTAACAGCTGGTGTTTTTTTAGTAGTAAGATGTTCTCCTATATTTGAATATTCTCAAGTAGCATTAAACTTTGTAGCTGCTGTTGGGATGATGACCGCATTTTTTGCAGCTACAGTAGCGCTTGTTCAAAACGATATAAAAAAGATAGTAGCTTATTCTACATGTAGTCAGTTAGGATATATGTTTTTTGCTGCAGGAATTGGAGCATACCATGTAGCAATTTTTCATTTATTTACTCATGCATTTTTTAAAGCTTTATTATTTCTCGGTTCAGGATGTGTAATTCATTCTTTTCATGAAGAGCAGGATATTAGATCGATGGGAGGCGTTTGGAAAAAAATACCTTATACCTATGTCTTGATGATAATAGGAACTTTAGCGTTAACAGGATTTCCATTTTTATCTGGTTTTTACTCCAAAGATGCAATTATTGAATTTGCATATTTAAAAGAAACAAACATAGGTTACCTTTGCGCCGCCGTAGGAATATTTACTGCGTTTCTTACAGCAATTTATTCATGGAGGTTAATTTTTAAAACTTTTCACGGTAAATTTAATAACAAAAAAAATAATTTAAGCTCTATAAAAGAATCTCCCTTAATAATGCTTATTCCTTCATCTGTTCTTGCTATAGGTGCTGTTTGTACTGGTTTTTTATTTAAAGAAATATTTATAGGAGAAGAGAGTTTTAGTTTTTGGGATAGCTCAATACTATTTTTAAGCCACTTTAAACATACTCATTTACCAACCTGGTTTATTTACTTAACTCCTGTAATAGTAACATTATCTATCCCTCTATCTTATTACCTATTTTTAGAAAATGAGAAAATATTGAAAGATTTTACTTTAAAAAATAATTTTATTTATAATTTTTTATTAAATAAATGGTATTTTGATGAATTGTACAATTTTATTTTTGTAGAACCAATAAAAAGAGCAGGAACTTTTTTTTGGAAAAAGGGTGATATAAACACGATTGATAGATATGGTCCTGATGGCTTATCAAGGTTGATAAAAACAATTTCTACAAAAGCTGTAAACTTTCAAAGTGGATATCTTTATCATTATGCTTTTGTAATGTTGATTGGCTTTTCACTATTATTAACATTTTTGATATTGGTTTAAATGAATTTTCCTATTCTTTCAGCAATAATTTTTATTCCTATTATTGGAGCCTTCTTTATTCTTATAACCAAAGGAGTCCAAAAAAATGTTGAGAAAAATTCTAAATATGTTGCTATATTTTCCTCACTAGCAAATTTTTTGCTTTCACTTTTTCTTTGGTATTCTTTTGATACCACTACATCAGGTTTTCAATTTATTGAGGAAAAAAAATGGATTGGAGGTTTTGTAAAATTCCAATTAGGAGTTGATGGAATTTCAATTTTATTTATTCTACTTACTACATTTATTACCCCAATTTGTATTTTTTCAGGAATCGAAAGCATAAAATTTAAGATAAAAGAATTTCTTATAGCGGTTCTTGTTATGGAAACTTTAATGTTAGGAGTTTTTTGCTCATTAGATCTTGTCATATTTTATTTATTTTTTGAAGGTGGTTTAATTCCAATGTTTTTAATAATTGGAATTTGGGGAGGAGCTAAAAGAGTTTACTCAGCTTTTAAATTCTTTTTATTCACTTTATTGGGATCTGTTTTGATGTTAATAGCAATTATATCTATTTATTGGATTGCAGGAACTACTGACGTAATTGTTTTGTTAAAAACCACAATACCATATGATTACCAATATTTTCTCTGGTTAGCTTTCTTTAGTTCGTTCGCAGTAAAATTGCCCATGTGGCCAGTACATACTTGGTTGCCTGATGCGCACGTTGAGGCACCGACAGCAGGATCAGTTATTTTAGCTGCAATACTTTTAAAAATGGCTGGGTATGGATTTATAAGATTTTCACTTGGTCTTTTTCCAATCGCATCAGATTATTTTACCCCACTTATCTTTTTGATGAGTTTAATAGCAATAATTTACACATCGTTAGTTGCTCTAATGCAGGAAGATATGAAGAAACTGATTGCTTATTCCTCAGTTGCACATATGGGCTTTGTAACATTAGGAATTTTTTCAATTACCAAACAAGGGTTGGAGGGTAGTATAATTCAAATGATAAGCCATGGCTTAATTTCTGCTGCATTATTTCTTTGTGTAGGTGTGTTATATGACAGAATAAACTCTCGGATGATCTCTTCTTACGGAGGATTAGTAAATATTATGCCTAAATATGCTTTGGTATTTATGATTTTTACACTTGCTGCCTTAGGTTTACCTGGGACAAGCGGCTTTGTTGGAGAATTTTTAGTTTTAGTTGGGACTTTTCAAAAAAGTATATTTGTTGCTGTAATAGCAAGCTTAGGAATTATATTAGCCGCAGCTTATATGTTGTGGTTATACAGAAGGGTAATTTTTGGTCGCTTAGTAAGCCCAGAGGTAAAAGACATGAAAGATTTAAATAAAACAGAACTGTATATTCTTTTTACATTAGCTTTTTTAACTTTGTTTTTTGGTTTTTATCCTGAACCATTATTTGTAACTATTGATGTTTCTGTTAATAATTTAATTGAAAATTATCAAGCTAATTTAGATTTATACTTGACTAAAAAGGGAAATTAAATGCAAACTATAATTTACATTTTGCCAGAATTATTTTTATCACTATCAATAATGACTCTTTTGATTGTGGGTGTTTTTGTAAAAAATAGTTTTAAAATTATTAATTCATTAACTATTTTATGTTTAATTTTTGCGGTAGCTCTTGTATTAAATCAACCACAAGAAACAACTAAAATTTTTAATAACAGCTACCTAATTGATAAATTTTCCATGTTCATGAAAATTCTTATCTTAGTATTTACTTTGTTCATATTAACTATATCTAGAGATTACGTTAAAAAAAATGATATTGATAAAATGGAATATCCAATAATAATTATTTCTTCAACATTAGGAATGTTATTAATGGTAAGCTCTTATGATTTGATTGTTTTTTATTTAGGTTTGGAATTGCAATCTTTGTGCTTGTATATTCTTGCTTCTTTTAAAAGAGAGGATGAAAAATCTACTGAGGCAGGATTAAAATATTTTGTTTTAAGTGCCTTGGCTTCAGGTTTATTACTTTATGGATGTTCTCTTATTTATGGTTTTACTGGTTCTACAAACTTCGAAGTAATATCTAATAATTTGGATAGCTCTAATAAAGCATCAATATTTGGTATTGTATTTATCATTGTTGGTTTGGCTTTTAAAATTTCTGCAGTTCCTTTTCATATGTGGACACCTGATGTTTACGAAGGATCACCAACTTCAGTAACAAGTTTTTTTGCACTAATTCCCAAAATTGCAGCTTTAGCTGTTTTTATAAGATTTATGTATGTCCCTTTTATAAATGTAATAGATCAATGGCAGACAATAATAATTTTTTTATCCATAGCATCAATGATACTTGGGGCTGTTGCAGCTATAGGCCAAAACAATATCAAAAGATTGATGGCTTATAGTTCTATTGGACATATGGGCTATGCTTTAGCTGGGCTAGCTACAGGAAGCAATTCAGGAGTACAAGGCACAATAATTTATTTAACTATATATTTGGTTATGAATCTCGGGGCCTTTGGATGTATTTTTATGATGAAAAGAGAAAATATTTATTATGAAAATATAAATGATTTATCGGGATTATCAAAGAATCACCCGATGTTAGCATTAAGCTTTTTAATAATACTTTTCTCTTTAGCGGGCATACCACCTCTTGCTGGTTTTTTTGCTAAATTTTATATTTTTATGGCTGTTATAGAAAACAAAATGTATACACTTGCAATTATTGGTTTGGTTACAACTGTAATTTCAGCTTTTTATTATTTAAGAATTATAAAAATAATTTATTTTGATAAACCAAAGAAACCATTCGAAGAAACTTATGATTGGGGATTAAAAGGTCCATTGATTTTATCAAGCATTTTGACACTGATGTATTTTATTTATCCATCATCATTGATTGATATTATTTCCTCAATATTAATTTACTAATGAAATTAGAAATTATTAAGTACAATGTAGTATCAAGTACAAACGACGTTGCTATGGATTTAATAAATAATAAAAAAAAGGAATCTGGATGTGTTTATTCAAAACAGCAGACAAAAGGAAGGGGAACTAAAGGAAGAGAGTGGGTATCAGCTATAGGAAATTTATTTACTTCAATTTTTTTTCCTTTAAAAAATGATTATCCGCCTTTTAATGAATTTTCAATAATAAATCCTGTGATAGTTTCTGATGTAATTAAGAAGTATTGTGGGAATAAAAATATATCATTTAAGTGGCCAAACGATGTATTTGTTAATGGTAAAAAGATATGTGGAATACTTCAGGAAGTTATTACTTCTGGTGAAAATAAATTTTTAATTATAGGAATAGGAATAAATTTAGTTACCAACCCAGATTTAAAAAAGCCTTATAAAGCAACAAATATTTTTTTAGAGACAGGAAACAAGCCTCAAATTATAGAATTAATAAATATTTTAGTGTTATCTTATGAAAAATTTTTTAATAATTTGAATTCTTATAATTTTAAAAATTATAAAAAAAAAGTAGATTTAATGGTATTAGCATAAATAATGAATATATTAATTGGGGATATAGGTAATACAAAAACAAAGATTTGTTTAATTGATTATAAAACATCAAAAATTATAAAAGTTCTTTATTTTGACAGTATAAAAATTAAGTCTCTGTTTTTTATTAAAAATATTTTAAAGAAATTTTTTTATAAAAAAAAAATAGTGCGAACTGCACTTTTTTCAAGCGTTGTTCCTGAGTACTATTTAACACTGAAAAAAGTATTAAAAAAAAATTATAAAATTAAACTATTTGAAATTAAAGAAAAAATGATAAAAAAAATTATAAAAATAAATATAAAAAATAAAAAGCAGGTAGGATCCGATAGAATAGCTAATGCTGTTGGAGTTTATAAAAAATATAAATCTAATTGTATAGTTTTGGATTTTGGAACTGCCACTACTTTTGATGTCGTAATGGTCAACGGCAGCTATAATGGAGGAATAATAGCTCCTGGAGTGAATCTTTCTATAAAAAGTCTTACAGACTCGGCGGATCAAATTCCTAAATTTTCTATAGCAAAACAAAAAAAAATCATTGGAAAAAATACTTTAGAAGCCTTACGGTCGGGTTTTTACTGGGGTTATTCAGGTTTAATTAACAATATCATATTTAAAATTGAGAAAGAAACTAAAAAAAAATACAAAATTATTTTTACTGGCGGTTATGCTCATTTATTTAAAACTTCAATAATAAGACCTTTTAAGATAGATAGGAATATAACTATAAAAGGTATTATTGAAATTTTTAAAGAAAATAAAAAATATTTATATTAAATGAAAAAAGAAGACTTTATTTTTTGTCCATTGGGTGGATCAGGGGAGATAGGCATGAATATGAATCTTTTTGCCTACGGAAGTTCTGAAAATAGAAAATGGATTATAGTTGATATAGGAGTTACATTCGCAGACGATTCAGTGCCTGGAATAGATTTAATTTATCCAGACCCAGGGTTTATAGTAGATAAAAAAAATGATTTACTAGGAATTGTTTTAACGCATGCCCATGAAGACCATATCGGTGCTATAGCTCATATATGGCCAAAACTTCTTTGTGATATTTATGCGACCCCATTTACAAGTGTTTTAATTCAAGAAAAATTCAAAGAAAAGAAAATTGATATAGGAAAAAAATTAAAAATTGTTGAATTAAATGGGGTAGTTAATTTACATCCATTCGAAATTGAATTTGTTACGTTAACACACTCAATACTTGAACCAAATGGATTAAGTATAAAAACTCCAGCTGGTACAGTTTTACACACAGGAGATTGGAAGTGTGATCCCAACCCTCTAATCGGCGAAACAATTAATGAAAAAAAATTAAAACAAATTGGAAACAAAGGTGTTCTAGCAATGATCTGTGATTCTACAAATGTGTTTAGTCCAGGAAGAGCTGGTTCTGAATTAGATGTAAGAAATAGTTTATTAAAAATAATGGAAAAAAGAAAAAAAAGAATAATAGTTACATCTTTTGCATCTAATGTAGCCAGAATGGAAAGTATTTTTTATTGTGCAAAAAAAATTGGAAGACAAATATCATTAGTAGGAAGATCTATGAATAGAATTTACAAGGCTGCAAGACAATGCGGATATTTAAAAGACTTAATAAAACCAATTGATCCTCGTGAATCTAAAAAAATTTCTAGAGAAAAAATTGTATATCTTTGTACAGGCAGCCAAGGAGAGCCCAATGGCGCTATGATGCGTATCTCAAGTTTTATTCATCCCGATGTTACAATTGAATCAGGTGATTCTGTAATTTTTTCATCAAAAATTATTCCAGGAAATGAAAAAAAATTATATAAGCTTCATAATCAATTAGTAAAAAATGGTATCGAGGTCATTTCTGAAGAAAATGAGTTTGTACATGTTTCAGGACATCCTAACAGAGAAGATTTAAAAGATATGTATAATTGGGTTAAGCCTAAATCAGTCATACCTGTTCATGGTGAACATAGACATATGATTGAGCATATTAATTTTGCAAAAGAAATGCAGGTTCGTTATCCAATACAAGTTGAAAATGGAGATATTGTTCAACTATACCCAGGTGAAAAACCAAAGGTTGTAGATAAAGCTCCAGTTGGAAGAATGTACGTGGATGGAAATATCAGCGTAGGTGAAGAATCTCAGTCAGTCAAAGAAAGAAAAAATTTGTCGTACAATGGTTTTTTAGAAATTACAATAATTATTAACAATTCTGGATCTATAGTGAAAAAACCTCTTATTTCTTTTAAAGGAATACCCAGCAACGGTGATAACGATAGTTTTGTTTTTGATTTAGAATATAAAATAAATGACATATGCAAGACTTTTTCTCTAAAAAATTCTAAACAGGAGGAAAATTTGATAGAAGCTATCAAAACAAACTGCAGAAAAGCAATTAAAGAAAAGACTGGAAAGAGACCATTTACAAACGTAAATTTAGTTAGAATTTAAAATTATTAATTATGTACTTATCTAAACTATTTATTCCAATTTTAAAAGAAACTCCTGCTGAAGCAAAAATAAAATCCCATCAACTGATGCTTAGGGCTGGGATGATTAAACAATCTTCTACAGGAATTTATTCATGGTTACCCCTAGGATTTAAAGTTATGAAAAAGATTGAGCAAATTGTTCGTGAGGAACAAAACAAAATAGGAGCTCAAGAATTATTAATGCCAACTATCCAATCAGCAGAAATATGGAAGGAGAGTGGTAGATATAACGATTATGGTGAAGAAATGCTGAGAATAAAGGATCGTCAAGGAAAAGAAATGCTCTACGGGCCCACTAATGAAGAGTTAATTACTGAAATATTTAGAAGTAATATTAAATCTTATAAGTCATTACCTCAACTTTTGTACCATATACAATGGAAATTTCGTGACGAATTAAGACCAAGATTTGGTGTTATGAGATGCAAGGAATTCTTTATGAAAGATGCGTACTCTTTTGACGTTGATGATAATGAGGCAAAAAAATCATATAACAAAATGTTTTTTGCATATCTAAGAACTTTTAAAAGGTTAGGACTTACTGCAATACCAATGACGGCTGATGCTGGTCCTATAGGAGGAGATCTTTCACATGAATTTATTATTTTAGCAGAAACCGGAGAAAGTAAAATTTATTCTGACAAAAGAATTTTCGATATAGATGTTAACAAACATGTAGATTCAGAGAGCTCGATTAACAACCTTAGAAAACAATATGATAAATTTTATGCAGTTACCGACGATAAATTTGATAAGAAAGATTTTGAAAAAAAGGTTAACAAAGAAAATCAGTTAGTTACAAAAGGTATAGAAGTTGGACATATTTTTTATTTTGGAGACAAATATTCAAAACCCTTAAAGTGTACAGTCGATTTACAGGATGGAAAAAAGATTTATGTTAAAATGGGTTCGTATGGCATTGGTGTTTCAAGATTGGTAGCCGCAATTATAGAGGCCAAATATAATAACAATGTAATGAAATGGCCAAACGAAGTAGCACCATTTGATGTTGCGATAATTCCAAGTTTACAAAAAAATGATAATTCAAATCTTTTAAAAGCAGAAAAAATATATAATTCATTAATAAAAGATAAAATTGATGTATTGCTAGATGATACGGATGAACATTTATCAGCCAAATTCAAAAAATTTGATTTACTGGGTATACCAAACCAAATTATTTTGGGGTCAAAATCTACAAGTGATAAATTTGAATTTAAGGAAATTGATGGAAAATCTGATTCCTTATCATTAGATCAAATAAAAAATAAACTACTTAACAAAAAAAATATAAATTGATTTCGAAAATAGAAAGAACAATAGCTTTCAGATATTTAAAACCTAAAAGAAAAGAAGGTTTTCTAAAAGTAATATCTATTTTTTCGTTTACCGGCATAGCTTTAGGTGTAGCGATTTTAATTATAGTTATGTCAGTTATGAGTGGATTTAGAACTGAATTAATAAATAAAATTCTAGGTTTTAATCCACATATTATTATCAAATCATACGAAAAAAAAATTGATTTGAAAAAACTTGATGATCTTAAAGAAGTAAAAGAACAAATATTAAGAATATCTTCCACATTTAGCGGTCAAGGAATATTAATAAATAAAAAAAATACAATTGGTATATTAGTTCGATCTTATATAGAGGATAATATTAATAAAATAGATTTAATTAACAAAGGTATTATAGATGGTTCTTTAAATTCATTTAAGAAAAATAATATTGTAATTGGTAAAGAATTAGCGATATCCACAAATTTAGTTGTTGGTGACGAAATAACATTAATGTCTACATTAAATATTCAAACTCCTTTTGGAAATTTACCTTTACAAAATAAATTTATAATTAGTTCAGTTTTTAGCACGGGACTAGCAGAGTTCGATCAAAATATTGTTTTTGTGCCTTTTGAAAATGCCCAATCATTATTTGAACTTGAAGAAACTGATATTGATTTAGAAATATTTTTAAAGAAACCTGATAATGTTCAAGATATTAAATATGAACTAGAAAAAATATTTAATGAACATTATGTATATTCATGGGAAGATTTAAATAAATCTTTTTTTGCTGCATTAAAAGTGGAAAGAAATGTTATGTTTATAATTTTAACATTAATCATAATTGTTGCTGCTTTTAATATTATTTCAGGCTTAACTATTTTGGTAAAAAACAAAACAAAAGAAATTGCTATACTTAGAACTGTAGGTGTAAGTAGAAAATCTATTGCAAAAATTTTTTTTTTAACTGGATTTACAATTGGTTTTCTTGCAACAATAACAGGAGTTTTAATTGGTGTTTTGTTTTCATATTATGTGGAAGAAATTAGAATCTTAATTACATCAATATTTAATATAAGATTATTTCCTGAAGAAATTTATTTTTTGAGCCAAATACCTTCAGAAATAAATTTAGGCTATATTTTTATTATTTCAATTTTTTCATTATTAATCACTTTTTTTGCAACATTATTACCATCTTTAAATGCTGCAAAATTAGATCCAATTAAAGCATTAAAATATGAATAAACAAATTATCAAACTATCAAAAATTTCTAAAAAATTTATAAAAAATAATAATACACTCAATGTTTTAAAAAATATTAACTTAGCAATTAATAGTGGGGAGCTAGTTTCAATAACCGGACCTTCGGGCTCAGGCAAATCAACTTTGTTACATATAATTGCTTTATTAGATCAACCCACATCAGGTGAGGTTTTTTTTAAAAATAAAAGTTTTTCCAAATCAAATGATGAAGAAAAGGATTTAGTTAGAAAAAAAGGCATATCAATTATATATCAACACAATAATTTACTTAGTGACTTTACTGCTTTAGAAAATGTGATGATACCTTTACTTAATAATGGATTTTCATGGAGTGAATCAAAGCAAGAATCTATGAAATTATTAAATTCAGTTAACCTTTCTAAAAGAATTAATCATTTTCCAAACGAATTATCAGGAGGAGAGCAACAAAGAGTGGCTGTAGCAAGAGCATTAATTACCAAACCTGACCTAATTCTAGCCGACGAACCCACTGGAAGTTTGGATAGAAAAACAGCAAACGAAATATTCTCATTGTTTTTAAAAATAAAAACAAAAAATAGAGCCATTATTTATGCAACTCATAATAGAGAATTATCAAATAGAGCGGACTATAAGTTAAATATTTTAGATGGTAATATATCAAGGAAAAAATGAATGAAGTTAATCCAAAGCAATTTAATCATCTAAAAATACACACTCAATATTCAATATGTGAAGGGGCTTTAAAAACATCCGAATTAGCTAAGCACTGCAAGGTAAACAAAATTAAGGCAATTGGTTTATGCGATACAAATAATCTATGTGGAGCCCTGGAATTTTCAGAAACAATTGCAAAATCAAAAACTCAGCCAATTATTGGAACCCAAATTAATTTTAAGTATAAAAATCACATAGGAAAAATTCCTTTATTTGCAAAGAATTTAGAAGGTTATAAAAACTTGGTTAATTTATCATCCAAGTCTTTTTTAGAAATCAAAGAAGGTGATTCACCACATTGTGAGATAGAAGATTTAGAAAAAAATAGTAATGGACTTATATTATTTTCAGGGTCTTTTGATGGATTGATAGGAAAACTTTTTCTAGCTAATCTTACAAGTGAGATCTTACTTTTGCTAAAAAAATTTAAAAAAACTTTTAAAGATAATTTTTATTTAGAAATACAAAGACATAACGATAATGGAGAAAAGTTATTTGAAAAGTATTTGCTTAAAAATTCTGCAGAACTATCAATACCTATAATAGCGACACAAGAAGTATTTTACCTAGAAAAAGATATGTACGAAGCTCATGATGCCTATCTTTGCATAGGTGAAAAAACTTATGTAAATGTAAAAGATAGAAGAAGGTATAGCGATCAACATTATTTTAAAACCTCTGAAGAAATGTACAAACTGTTCGAAGATCTTCCTGAAGCCTTAGAAAATAATGCTTATTTACCACTTAGGATATCTTATAGGCCAAAAAATTCACCTCCAATATTACCAGATATACAAACAAAAGATTTAAAAAACATTGATGAATTGTTAGCTAAATATTCAAATGAAGGATTAAAAGAAAAATTAGATAATTATGTTTTTCCTAACTTTGCTCCAGAAGACAGTGAAAAAATAAGAATAAAATACAATGAAAGGCTTAACCACGAAATTAATATTATTATTAAAATGAAATATTCAAGTTATTTTCTTATAGTTTCAGATTATATTAAATGGGCAAAGAAAAATAATATACCAGTTGGTCCTGGCAGAGGTTCGGGAGCAGGATCCCTGGTAGCTTGGGTGTTATCAATTACAGACATAGATCCAATCAAATTTGGTTTAATTTTTGAAAGATTTTTAAATCCAGACAGAATTTCCATGCCAGATTTTGATATAGATTTTTGTGAAGAAAAAAGAGACAAAATTTTAGAATATTTAAAACTAAAATATGGAAAAGGGGTAGCTCATATTATTACTTTTGGAAAATTAAAAGCAAGAATGGCTTTTAGGGATATAGGTAGAGTTTTAGGATTACCTTATGGTTATGTAGATACATTATGTAAAATGATACCGTTTGACCCTTCTCGCCCACTATCTTTAGAAAAAGCTATTGCTCAGGAACCTAGAATACAAAAAGAGGAGGATAAAGACCCTAGAGTAAAAAAATTAGTGGAGATTTCAAAAAAATTAGAAGATTTATATAGAAATATGGCAACACATGCAGCTGGCGTTGTTATACCAGCAGAAAATTTGGCGGAATTTGTTCCATTATATAAAGATCCTTCATCAAACTCGCTTTTACCCTCAACTCAGTTTGATATGTACTCCTCAGAAAGTGCTGGTCTAGTTAAGTTTGATATACTTGGGTTAAAAACATTAACAATAATTAATAAAACTTTAACTTTTCTAAAAGAAAAAAAAATTAACGTTGATATAAAAAAAATCAAATTAGATGATCAAAAAGTTTTTGAATTAATAGGAGCTGGACATACAGTCGGTTTATTTCAACTTGAAAGCACTGGAATGAGAGATGCATTGATTAACATGAAACCAAATAAATTTGACGATATAATTGCTGTTGTTGCATTATTTAGACCGGGACCAATGGCTAACATACCTATATACAATCAATGTAAACATGGAGATAAAGACCCTGACTATCTTCACCCTAAATTAAAAAAAATTTTAGAACCAACGTATGGTGTAATTATTTATCAAGAACAAGTTATGCAAATCGCACAAACTCTTGCCGGATTTTCTGCTGGAGAAGCAGATATTTTAAGAAAAGCTATGGGTAAAAAGAAAAAAGCAGAAATTGAGCAGCAGAAAACAAGATTTGTTGAAGGTGCAGTTAAAAATGGAATAACCAAAGAAACAGCAATTTTTATTTATAAAAAAATAGAACCTTTTGCAGAATATGGATTTAACAAGAGTCACGCCGCTGCTTATGCAATAATAGCTTATCAAACTGCATATTTAAAAACTTATTATCCCGTCGAATTCATGGCCGCTTCCATGACAAACGAAATGTCCAATGTTGATAAGCTTAGTGAATTTATTGAAGAGTTGAAAAGAATGAAAATAAAAATTCAGCGACCATGCATAAACGAATGTTTTGCAGAATTCTTGCCATCAGAAAATACATTATATTACGCTCTAGGAGCAATTAAAAATGTAGGTTTTGAAGCTATATCGCAAGTTGTAAACGAAAGAAAAAAAAATGGAAAATTTAAATCAATTAGTGATTTTATAAATAGAGTAAATCCAAAGAGCATAAATAAACTACAAATGGAAGGACTTGTAAAATCTGGTTGTTTTGACTCAATTTTTGATAACAGAAAAATTCTCTATGAAAATATACCAAACATAATACAAAATTCTAAGACAATATTTGAAAATAAAATCCAAAACCAAACAAGTTTGTTTTCTGATGAAACCCATAAGGTTTCTTACTTAATGAATGAAAAAAATTCAGAAAAATGGACCAGCGAAGAAGAACTTGCGAAAGAATTCGAATCTCTTGGTTTTTACATATCTAGTCATCCTCTAAATAGCTACAAAAATTTATTAGTACAATATAATGTTAAACTCTTTAAAGATTTTGAAGAAGGTTCAGTCAACGAGTCTTCAGTTGTTGGAACTATTATGTCAGTCAAAGAAAAGAAAACATCAAAGGGCACTCCTTTTGCAATTATTAAATTTAGTGATTTAAGTAAAGTTTTTGAACTTTTATTTTTTTCTGAGACTTTAGAAAGAAATAGAAGTAAATTAGTTGAAGGTAAATCCTTTTTTTTAACTTTGCTTAAAGATAAAGAAAATCAAGAAAATAGATTTAGACGAATAAATGTTAGAAAAGTTATACCCTTAGAGGATCTTACAAAATCAGATTATAATAATGTCCATATTGAAATAGATAATATTAGCAATCTAGAAAGGCTATACGAAACAATTAAAGAAAAAGGTGAAACAAAAATTAATATCTCCATAGCTGATAAAAATAAAAATTATTTATTTGAGCTTAAAAACAAAAGAAAGTTTGATTATAAAATGTTTGAAAACCTCAATAAACAGCAATATATAAAGAAAATACGAGTTTAATTTACATATTGAATTTTTCTTATAAAAATGTAGAAATGCGGACTTAATTACGCACACAATATTTGGTTTAAAAACCTCCGGTCCTTAAGTGGAAATTATTGTGGTGGAATAACCGGAAAAATATGAAATTACCAAGTGTAACAATAAAACAATTGCTAGAAGCTGGTGTCCATTTAGGGCACAAAACCTTTAGGTGGAATCCAAAAATGAGTAAGTTCATTTTTGGTTCAAAAAATTCAATTCATATTATTGATTTGGTACAGACTTTAGAATTAACTAAGGTAGCTTTACAGGAAATTCATAAATGTATTTCTTCGGGAGGAAGAATTTTATTTGTTTCTACAAAAAAACAAGCATCAGATACAGTTTCAGCTTTAGCAAAAGAAACTTCACAGTTTTATGTAAATCATAGATGGTTAGGAGGAATGTTAACTAATTGGAAAACAATATCAAATTCAATAAAGCGTTACAAAATGCTTTCTGAAGAATTGAAAAAAGAAACCACAGGATTTACAAAAAAAGAAATTTTAAAAATGAACATTCAAAGAGATAAGCTGGAAAGATCGTTAGGTGGTATTGCTGACATGAAAAAAACTCCAGATATGATATTTATAATTGATACAAATATTGAATCTCTAGCAGTTAAAGAAGCACAAAAATTAAATATCCCAATAATAGCAATAGTTGATACAAACTCTAATCCTGAAGGAATAAATTTTCCAATTCCAGGAAATGATGATGCTAGAAGAGCCATTAATTTATATTGTGAGCTTGTTAAAAAAACAATAGAAGATGCAAAAGAAAATATAACCGAGAAGGCACCAGAAGCAATAGTAAATGAGAAACCAAAGAAACCAGAAACATCAAAAAAAATCAAAGTAGGTGAAAAAAATAAAAAAAAAGAAGTAGATAATAAAAAATCGACATCTATTTTTTCAAAAATCAAAAAGCTAGCTTCAAAAAAATCAAAATAGTAAGTTTTTATGTCATCAGAAAATTCATTAGAAAAAGTAAAAAAATTGAGAGAACTTACAGGTGTTGGATTTAAAGATTGTAAAAATGCATTAGATCAAAATAGTGGAGATATAGAAAAATCAATAGATTTTTTAAGAAAAAAAGGTATAGCAAAAGCAAACAAAAAAATGGAAAGAGTGGCAGCCGATGGATTAGTTTGCATTTTTGAAAAAGAAAATAATTTCTCGATGATTGAAATTAATAGCGAAACAGACTTTGTAGCTAAAAATAAAGAATTTTTAAATTTTGCTGAAGAAATATCAGAACTTTCTTTAAAAAATCGCGGTGAGTTAAAAAAAATTTTATCTGCACACATGAAAAATAACAAAACCGTTGAAAACAGCTTAGTTGATTTAATATCTAAAATCGGTGAAAAAATTAATTTAAGAAGAGCAGTTTTTATTGATTCTAAAGACGCTTTTAATTTTTCATATACACACTCTTCATTAAAAAAAAATGTTGGTAAGCTAGGTGTGTTGCTATCAATAGAATCTAATAAAAAAAAAAATGACGTAGAGGAAATAGGTAAACAAATAGCAATGCAAATAGCTGCAACCGCACCTCTGGCTATTGACAAAAATGGCTTAGATGAGAATATTTTGAAAAAAGAAAAAGAAATAATTACCGAAGAATTAAAAAACAGTGGAAAGGATTCCAAAATTATTGATAAAATAGCTATTGGTAAATTAAATAAATTTATAAATGATAATACTCTTTTAAACCAAGAGTGGATAATGGAACCAAAAAAAAAAGTTAAAGATGTTATTAAATCTACAGAAGGAAAAGATAAAATAAAGATAAAAAGATTTTTTAGATTTAAAGTTGGTGAGGGGATCTAGCTTAATGTCATCAGACGATACAATTAAAAACTGCCAAAATAAAATGGTTAAAGCTTTTGATGTTTTTTCAAAAGAACTAGGCTCTCTTAGAACTGGTAGGGCAAATGCTGCAATGTTAGATATAGTGAAGGTAGACGTTTATGGACAAAAAATGTCGATTAATCAAATAGCTACTATTTCAACTCCAGAACCCAGATTGATTAGCGTTCAAGTTTGGGATCAAAATAATGTTTCATTAATTGATACAGCAATAAAAAAATCTAATCTTGGTATAAATCCACAAATAGATGGACAATTAATGAGAATACCAATTCCAAGTCTCAACGAAGAAAGAAGAAATGAATTAAAAAAAATAATGGGGGGATTAGGGGAAAAAGCAAAAATTTCAATTCGTAATATAAGACGTGAGGCAAACGATAAATTAAAAATTGACCTAAAAGAAAAAAAAATTAGCGAAGATGAGTGTAAAAATTCTGAAAAAAAGATTCAAAAATTAACAGATGATAAAATTAAAGAACTAGAAAATAAACTTCAAAATAAAGAAAAAGAAGTAATGACAATATGAATAGTATAAACCATGTTGCTATTATAATGGATGGTAATGGCAGATGGGGTTTAGAAAAAAAAGGATCAAGAAATTACGGTCATTTAAAGGGTATAAAAACAGTTGAGACAGTAATTGAATCTTCAATAATTCAAAACATTCCATACTTAACACTTTATACATTTTCAACTGAAAACTGGAAAAGACCTGATAGTGAAATAAACTTTCTTTTTGATTTAATAAGAAAATCCTTAAAAAAAAAATTAAATAAAATGATAAAAGAAGGAATAAAGGTTAGTATTTTAGGTCAAAAAAAGGGGCTGCCTAAAGATATTTTAAAAATAATAAAATCAATTGAAAAAAAAACTATTAATAATAATAAGATTCATTTAAACCTGGCGTTAAATTATGGATCGAAAGAAGAAATTATTAATGCATGTAAAAAAGTTGCTTCAAAAAAAAATAAACAAATTAATTTTATAAATTTTGAGAACGAGTTATATACAAAAAATATACCCGATCCAGAAATACTAATTAGAACAGGTGGCACAAGAAGACTAAGCAATTTTTTATTGTGGCAGATAGCATATACAGAAATATTTTTTATAGACAAAATGTGGCCTGATTTTAATAAAAAAGATTTTAACAAAATTTTATTTAAATTTCGTAAAATAAAAAGAAATTTTGGAAAAATTTGATGAAAAAAGAACTAATACAAAGAATAATTACATCGATTGTTTTAATAACAATTGTTTTAAATTGTCTTCTTATTAATAACTATACATGGTTATTATTACTATTCGTCGTATCATTTATTTGTTGGTTTGAATTTATTAATTTATTTAAAAGAATATGGAAAAGGAAAATTAAAATCATTTTTCCAATTATATTAAGTTTTATCTTCTTATGCTTATTTGTATATGCTGGTTATAAATTTAGATTTGATAACGGAGCAAAAGCTGTACTAGTCATCTTGGGGATTTGTATATTTTCAGATATAGGAGGTTACATAGTTGGCAAAAGTATTGGTGGAAAAAAGCTAACAAAAATTAGTCCCAACAAAACAATTTCTGGAAGCCTTGGTTCATTTTTATTTTCCTTATTTCCAATTGGAATTCTTATGATCTTAAGTTTAGAATTTCAGGACACTATTAATCAAAGTATACTTATGTGTTTATTTATATCATTTGTTTGCCAATCAGGAGACTTAGTGATTTCATATTTTAAAAGATTAGCTAGAGTAAAAGATACTGGAAAAATTCTACCTGGGCATGGAGGAATGTTAGATAGAATTGACGGAATAATTTTTGCTATACCACTATTTTTAATTATTAAAAATGTATTATGAAAAAAAAAATTGCAATACTTGGATCAACGGGATCAATTGGCAAGTCAACTTTGGAAGTAATAAGAAAAGACAAGAATAATTTTGATATAGTTTTTTTATCAGCAAATAATAATTATAAAAAACTTATTAGCCAAGCAAGAGAATTTAAAGTAAAAAATGTTTTTATAAAAAATAGAAAATATTTTTCTGTAGTAAAAAAGTCTCTTAAAAATACAAATACAAAAGTTTTCAGTGGGAAAGCATCTATAAGCAAAATTATTTCTAAAAAAATAGATTACACAATGTCTGCAATAGTGGGTTTAGCAGGACTTCAACCAACAATTGATTTTATAAAAGTTAGTAGATCTATAGCTATAGCAAATAAAGAGGCAATTATTTGTGGATGGGAAATTTTATCCAAACTAATAAAAAAATATAATACTAAATTGCTTCCAGTTGACTCCGAACATTTTTCAATCAAAGAACTTACAAAAAATGTTAGTAATGACGAGATTGAGGAAATAATAATTACCGCTTCAGGGGGGCCATTTTTAAATACACCAGCTAAAAAATTAAAAAATGTAAAAGTCAAGGAAGCTTTGAATCATCCAAATTGGAATATGGGGAAAAAAATATCGATCGATTCAGCAAATCTAATGAACAAAGTATTTGAAGTTATAGAAGCTTGTAAAATTTTTAATTTTGATAAAGCAAAGTATAGAATAATGATACATCCACAATCATACGTACATTCTATTATCAAATATAAAAACGGTTTAATAAAAATGGTGTTATACGATACCGATATGAAGATACCAATTTCTAACACATTATACGGTAGTCAAAAAAATATATTAAAAATAAAAAAAATAGATTCAAAAACTTTAAATAAATTAAGTTTTCATGAAGTAAATTTGAAAAAGTTTCCATCGGTGAAGTTAATTAAAAAATGCCTCTCTTCTGGTGTTTTGGCACCAACAATAATGAACGCATCAAATGAAGTGCTGGTGAATCAATTTTTGGCTAAAAAAATAGGCTTTTTAGACATAGTTCTAACAATTAACAAAATTTTTAAAGATAAAGATTTTAAAAAATATGCTAAAAAGAAACCGGCATCAATTGAAGATATAATAATTTGTGATAATTGGGCTAGATTGAAAACAAGATCTATGTGTGTAAGATAATATTTTATGAAAAAAATTATAAATATATTTTTTGTATTTTGTACTCTCCTTCTTTTATTTACCTCTAAATCTTACACAGAAGTAATAAAAAAAGTAAATATTAATGGTAATGAAAGAATTACAAAACAAACTATAATTGTATATGGAGATATAAAAATTGGATCTGATTATCAAAGCTCTGATGTTAATTTATTAATTAAAAAGTTATATGATACCAAGTTTTTTTCAGATATTTCCGTTGAGCTAAAAGACGGTGTTTTAAATATTAGCATTAAAGAAAATCCCATAGTTAATACTGTAGTTTTTAAAGGTGAAGAGGCAAAAAAATTTAAAGAATCTCTTGCTAGTTTACTTTCAATTAGAGAAAAAGGATCATTTATACAAAGTAATCTTAAATCTGATATAAATTTAATAAAAGAATTTTATAGAAATTTGGGTTTTTATTTTATTAAAATAGATGCTTCAATTGAGAAACTAGATAAAAATAAAGTTAATTTAATTTATAATTTAGATAAAGGGGAAAGAGCGAAGATTGCAAAAATATTTTTTTTAGGAGATAAAAAAATAAAAGAAAAGAGATTAAGAGATATTATCACATCACAAGAAGCTAAATTTTGGAAAATCATATCTAAAAATGTTTATTTGAACAAAGGCAGAGTGGAGCTAGATAAAAGATTAATAAAAAACTATTATAAAAATAAAGGTTATTATGAGGTACAAGTTTCTTCAAGCAGCGTAGAATATTCTGAAGGTGATGGTTTTATTTTAACTTTTAGTATAGATGCAGGAAATAGATATAGATTTAAAAAAATATCATTAGATGTTGCTGAATCTTTAGATCAGAATGCTTTTGATTCTCTTGAACAAGAATTTGATAAAGTAGTTGGAGAATATTATTCTCAAAGAAAATTAAAAAAAATTTTAGATAAAATTGATAAATTAAGTGAACAGAAGGAATTACAATTTATAAATCATAGAGCAGTAGAAACACTTGATAGTGATGCCGTTGATATAAAAATAGAGATTTTCGAAGGAGACAAGTATATCGTTGAAAGAATTAATATTATTGGTAATAGCGTTACGAACGATTCTGTTATCAGAAGTGAAATGATTGTCGATGAAGGAGATCCTTTTAGCTTACTTTTAATAAATAAATCTATTAATAAATTAAAAGCCAGAAATATTTTTAGTAGTGTAGAAAAAAAAGTACTCGACGGTTCGTCACCTGATTTAAAAGTTTTAGAAATTGCTGTGGAAGAAAGAGCTACTGGTGAAATTTCTGCTGGAGCAGGAGTAGGAACAGATGGAACGGCATTCATGGCTGCTGTTACCGAAAACAATTGGTTAGGCAGAGGAATTAAACTTGATTCCCGTTTAGATTTAACTCAAGAATCAATAAGTGGATCCATATCTGTTACAAATCCTAATTTTAATTATTCAGGTAATTCTGTTACTACATCACTTGACGTTTCTTCCTCTGATTTAACAAAAACTTCTGGGTTTGAAAGCTCAAAAACAGGACTTGGTCTTTCAACATTATTTGAACAGTATGAAGATATTTATATTTCTCCAGGTTTAAGTGCTTCCTATGAAGATATTGAAGTCCAATCTGATGCATCATCTAGAATTAAAAAGATGGATGGAACTTATTCTAATGTAAATTTTGATTATGGAATAATAGTTGATAAAAGAAACCAACCATTTCAACCAACTTCAGGATATAGAACTAAATTTGCTCAGTCTTTACCTATAATTATTGATTCTTCATCCATAGCCAATACATTTGAATATAGTCATTATAAAGGATTATCAGAGGATGTAATTGCTTCCATTAAGTTTTTAGCTCAATCTGTTAATGGATTGGAGGACGAGGATACTAGACTAACTAGCAGGCTTTTTATCCCACCAAAACGACTAAGAGGTTTTAATACACGTAAAGTTGGTCCGAAAGATGGAGAAAATTATATTGGTGGTAATTATGTTAGTGCCGTTAATGTTGAAGCTTCACTTCCTAATTTACTACCAGAATCTAGTAGAACGGATGTAAGTGTCTTTTTTGATACTGCAAATGTATGGCACGTTGATTATGATAGTGCTATTGACGATACGAACGAACTAAGATCTTCAGTTGGTGTAGCAGCAAATGTTTGGACTCCAGTAGGGCCTTTAAGTTTTACATTTGCTCAAGATTTAAACAAGTCCCTAAACGACGAAACTCAGGCCTTTAGTTTTAGAATAGGGACATCATTTTAATGAAATATTTAGTAAAAATTTTTGTAGTTACATTTTTTATTTTAATTAGTACATATGCTTTTGCTGAACAAAAAATAGTTTATATAGATATGAAATATGTTTTAAATAATAGCAAAGCTGGTAAGGGTGCTCAGGATTATTTAACAAAGAGCTTTAAAGAGAATCAAAAAAAATTCTCTAATCAACAAGAGGAATTAAAAAAAGAAGAGGCAGATTTATTAGGTAAAAAGAACGTCCTAAGCAAAGAAGACTACACAAAAAAAGCAGATTCATTGAGAAAAAAAGTTATTGATTATCAATCGGCTCGTAGAGCAGCTGTAGACAAAATAGCTAAACAACGAAAAGAAGCTAGAGAGGATTTATTGAATGAAGTAAATCCAATACTAGAAAGTTATTCCAAAGAAAATAATATTACATTAATACTTGATAAAAAAAATTTAATAATGGGTGATTCTGATCTTGATATAACAAACACGATAATAGAAAAATTAAATACAAAGTTACCATCACTTAAAATTAATTAAAATGTTACACAATGGGTTTTTTGAAAAAAAAGGACCATTTCCTTTTGAAACGATACTTAAAGAAATAAATTCAGTTGACGATTTTGTTTCTTTTAAAAAAAAAAAGATTTACGGTATAGACACTTTGACAAATGCTAAGGAAAAGGAAATAACTTTTCTAAATTCTAGTAAATATGCAAAAATTTCAATAAAGACAAATGCTTTTGCATGCATTACATCACCTAACTTATCTAAATTCCTTCCAAAATCTTGTATTAAAATTAATGTTAAAAATGTGCTTTTTGCAGTTACTAAAATATCAAAAATGTTTTATCCAAAAGCTGATTTAGATTATCCAGATAAAAATCTAGTTGAATCAAAGAAAGTAAAAAAAAAATATCCAGGTGTTTTTTTTGGTAAGAATGTTTTTATTGGAAAAAATGTTAAAATAGGAAAAAATTCTATTATTTCTAGTAATTCGATAATTGAAAGTTATGTAACTATTGGAAAAAATTGTTTAATAGGATCCTGCGTAGTTGTGCGAAATTCACTGATAAAAAATAATGTTTATATTCAAGATGGATGTAAAATTGGTGTTAAAGGTTTTGGTTTTATACCTTTGAATGAAAAAAATTTTAGAACTCCACATATTGGAAAAGTTATATTAGAAGATGGAGTAGAAATTGGAGCTAATAGTACAATTGATAGGGGATCTTTGTCTGATACAATTATTGGAAAAAATACTTTTATAGATAATCAAGTTCATATAGCTCATAATGTTTCAATAGGTAAAAATTGTATGATAGCTGGTCAAGTTGGTTTTGCTGGAAGCTCATCTCTTGGCGACAATGTTGTTATAGGGGGGCAGGCAGGTATATCTGGCCATTTAAAAATTGGTAATAATGTTAAAATTGGTGGTGGCAGTGGAGTTATACAAGATATTCCAGATAATAAACAAGTAATGGGGTATCCTGCTGTTACGATAAAAGAATTTATTAAACAAAGAAAAAAAATAAATGAATAATAATTCAATAGATAAAAAGAAAATTGAAAGTCTACTACCACATAGAGAGCCTATGTTATTAATTGATAGATTAATAAATATAGTTCATCTTAAATCTGCTACAGCAATAGTAAATGTAAGGAAAAATTCTTTTTTTGTACAAGGTCATTTTCCCGGCCAACCAGTGATGCCAGGAGTTCTTATCGTTGAAGCTTTTGGACAGGCCGCTGCAGCATTAACAGCTTACGGCATTGATCCAAAAGAATATGAAAATAAATTAGTTTACTTAATGAGTGTTGATAAAGCACGATTTAGAAGTCCAGTTATTCCTGATTGCGAACTTAATCTTGATATAGAAGCAATTAGATCACATGGAAGAGTTTGGAAATACAAAGGTGTAGCAAAAGTAGATGGTAAGGTAATGGCAGATGCTGAGTGGGCTGCTACTATCGTTGATAGAAATAAATAAATAATGATACATAAAACTTCTATTATTGATAAGAAAGCTAAAATCTCAAGCTCTGCGAAAATTGGGCCTTATACTATAATTGGACCTGAAGTTGAGATAGGTGAAAACGTAAATATTTATTCGCACGTTAATATAGCAGGTCATAGTAAAATTGGATCAGGCACAACTATATTTCCTTTTTCTAGCATAGGAACTCAACCACAGGATTTAAAATATAAAGGTGAAAAAAATAAATTAATTATAGGAAAAAATAATATTATTAGAGAATATGTCACAATAAATCCAGGAACAGAAGGAGGGGGTGGATTAACTTCTATCGGAAATGAATGTTTGCTTATGATTTCATCCCACATAGCTCATGATTGCAAAATAGGAAATAACGTAGTGATCGCAAATAATGTTCCTATAGGAGGACATGCGGTAATAGAAGATTCAGTTACCATAGGTGGTAATTCAGCAGTTCAACAATTTACCAGAATAGGACGATTAGCAATGATTGGAGGAATGACCGGTGTATTAAATGATGTCATCCCCTTTGGATTGTCTTTTGGTAATAGAAATTATTTAAAAGGTATAAATTTAATTGGCTTAAGGAGAAAAAAATATGATAACAAAAAAATAATAGAATTAAACGAAGCATACAAGAATATTTTTTCTTCCAAAAATCTTCATGAAAATTTAAATAAGGTTAACGGTCAATATCAAAATAATGATTTGGTTACAGAGGTAACAAATTTTATATCTAAGGACAAGAAAAGGCCAATTTGTACACCTTTAATAAAAGAGTAATATGATTGGTTTAATATTTGGTGAAACTGATTTTCCTAAGGCAATTTTACAAAATATTAGAAAAAAAAAAGTTAAGTATTTGATAATAGATTTATCAAAAAAAAAAATTTATAAAAAATTCAATAATTCACATGGAGTTTCAATTGGAGAATTTGGAAAAATAGTAAAAATACTTAAGGTTAATAAATGTAAAAAAGTATTATTTGCAGGCAGGGTGTTAAAACCACACTTTTCTAAACTAAGGCTAGATATAAAGGGTGTTTTTTATTTTCCAAGAATTATTAAAAGTTCAAAATTAGGTGATGCAGCTTTATTAAAAGAAATAATTAAAATATTAAAAGATGAAAAAATACAAACTATTAGTTCTATAGCATTCAATCCAGAACTAACTTTAAAAAAAGGGAATTATTCAAAAATTAAGCCTGACCACCACGATTTTAATGATATTAAAATAGGATTAAAAGCATTAAATAATTTAAACAAATATAATTTTAGCCAGGGGGCTGTTGTCAGAAAAAAAAGAGTTATTGCCATTGAAGGTAAAGATGGAACTAAAAAAATGCTTCAAAAATGCAAAAGTAAAAAAGTTAAGCAAGCTGGTGTTTTAATAAAATTTCCAAAAAAAAAACAAGATTTACGAATTGATCTTCCAACCGTAGGTTTAAAAACTTTAATTCAGTGTAAAAATGCGGGAGTCAAAGGAATAGTTTTAAAAAACAAACAACATGTTTTTCTTGAACAAAAAAAAAGCATTAAATTTGCCAACAAAAACAAAATGTTTATTACGGTAAAATGAAAAAAATATTTGTACTAACCGGCGAACCTTCTGGGGATAAATTAGCCTCAAAAGTTATTTCACATTTAAAAAAAACAAGATCAGATATAGAATATTTGTCTGTTGGCGGAGAACATTTAAAAGCTTTAGATATTAAATCATTATATGATTTGAAAGAAGTAACTTATCTTGGATTCACAAAAGTTTTGTTAAATGTTTTTAAAATTAAAAGAAAAATAAATGAGACAGTAGCTGCAATTAATAAATTTAAGCCTGACATTTTGTTTTCAGTGGATAGTCCCGATTTTACTTTACGTGTAGCAAAAGAAGTAAAGAAAATGAATCCAAATACAAAAACAATACATTTTGTTTCACCACAAGTTTGGATATGGAGAGAAAGTAGAATTAAGAAATTTAAATCTTTTTTAGATCATGCTTTATTATTATTCCCCTTTGAAAAAAAATATTTTGAAAGGGAAGGAATTAAATCAACTTTTACCGGACATCCTTTATTGGAAGAAAGTGAGAATAGTAAAGTTGATACCAGCGAAATTGTAAAAGAGAATAAGAAAATCTTTTCAATTTTTCCAGGAAGCAGATTATCTGAAATCAATGTTTTAACTCCAATCATATTTAAATTTATTAAAAAGATGAACCATAAATATAAAGACATATTTTTTGTTTTTCATTGCACAGATCAACATGTAGAGCTAATTCAAAATCTTTTAATGAAAGAAGAATTTGAAAATTGTGCTGTTATTTCAGACGAGCAAAAGAAATATCAAATTCTTAAATCATCCATTTTTGTAGTAGCTAAATCTGGAACTATCTCTTTAGAAATTTGTAACGCTAAAATACCATCAATAATTATTTACAAAATGGGAATGATTAATTTTTTTATTGTTAAAATGTTAGTCAAAGTTAAATTTGCAAATATTATTAATATTGTGGCTAACGAGGAAATAATACCAGAATTATTACAATCCAATTGCAATCCAACGAATATTTATAATACTGTTGATAAACTCTTAAATGATAAGGAAGCATTATCGATACAGGTAAAAAAATCTCATGATATAATTAGTAAATTTAAAACCGAAAGATCTTCCGAAATTGCAAGCTCTGCTATAGAGAATTATTTTTAAATTTTTAATCTTTTAATAACAACATCTTTGTTAAGTGAAAGTATAATATTATATATACCTGGGCCAAACCTTGATCCTGTCAAAGCAATTCTCAATGGTTGACCGACACCCTTAAAGTTTGTTTTGTGTTTACTAATTAATCCATTTATTGTTTTTTCAAGATTTTCTTTAGTTATTTTTGACATTTTTTCAAATTCGACAAGAAAATCTTTTATAATATTTTTAGAAAGATTATCTAAAAGCTTAGAATCCTCGGAGGATATTTGTATATTATCCTGGATAATGTATTGAGAATTTTGGTAAATATCTTCAAGTGTCTTTGCTTTATTTTTTAAAAAACTCATAGATTTTATAAGAGAATTTTCTTTAGAAGAATCAATGCTTTTTTTAAATTTTTGAGAATAAATTTTTAAAAATTTAAACAATTCTTTTTCATCTATGTGTTTTATATAATGTTCATTTAAAGAAAGTATTCTTGATATATCTAATTTTGATGGAGATTTTCCAATACCTTTTAAATCAAAAAGATTGATGCTTTCGTCCAAAGTGAAAATTTCTTTATCTTTATGAGCCCATCCTAAGCGAAGAAGATAATTTCTTAATGCATCTGATAAAATCCCAATCTTTATATAATCGTTTATAGTAGAGGCTTTATCTCTTTTTGAAAGTTTTGATCCTTTTTCACTATGAATAAGTGGGATATGCGCAAATTCAGGTACATCCCATTTCATTGCATCATAGATTTGCTTTTGTTTAAAAGTATTTATTTTGTGATCATCTCCTCTTATAACGTGTGTAATATTCATTAGATGATCGTCTACCACGGCCGATAATTGATAGGTCGGTGTCCCGTTTTGTCTTAAGATAACAAAATCTTCAATAATTGAATTTGTAATATTTACTTCACCTTGAACAAGATCCTTAACAATCGAGTTTCCAGAAATTTTGCTTTTAAATCTAATTACAGGCTTAACATTTTTTGGAATTTCCAGATCTTTCGGGTCCCTCCATTTTCTATTATAAACATAAGGTATTCCTTTCGATTTACATTTATCTTTCTGTTCTTTAATTTCATCTTCAGTACAATAACATTTGTATGCAAATCCTTTCTTTAAAAGTTCTTCAGCAATTTCTTTGTGTTTATTGATATTTTTTGATTGAATATATTCATTACCATCGTGATTTATTCCTATCCAATTCAGGGATTCTATAATTTGTTTTTTATATTCTTCTTTAGATCTTTCTTTGTCTGTATCTTCAATTCTTAAATAAAATTTTCCTTTTTGATTTTTTGAAAAAAGCCAGTTAAAAAGAGCTGTTCTAACTCCTCCAATATGCAAGGGGCCAGTTGGAGATGGAGCAAATCTTGTT
>CACIUJ010000011.1 GCA_902589795.1 uncultured Pelagibacteraceae bacterium
TCTAGCGTTCTTGGTTTTAAGTTTGATTTTATTTGGAAATCAAACAAACAAATCTTTTGCCTTGGAATATGGGTATGGTGAACTTAAACTATCAAATAATGTTGTGGATGCTTTTATTAAATTCATAAAGGGAAAAAATAAAAATTCTCCATACTTGTTTTCTGTAGCAATAGATGGATTAGAATATCAATATTGGATTTGTCCAGGAGGTGTGAATAATTGCAGGGGAGGAAGTCACAAACAAGTAAACAAGGATTGTGAAAAATATTCAAAAAAATATGGAAGTGGAGCAAAATGTGCTGTGTTTGCACATAACAGAATTATTAAATGGGATAATGGAATTAATAAAAAAGAAAAAATTAACAGTAAGTGGAGCGATGAAGAAATTAGAGCAAAGTTAACAGAACTTGGTTTTATTGGTACTGGGTCAGAATCTTTTGTAACAAAAAAAACTGAAAAGAAAAAGGAAGAGAAAAAAACTGAAAAAAAAGTAACCTCTAAAACTGTTTCAGGTGAAAGAGCCCTTGCTTTAACTTGGGAAGGATATGAAGATTTGATTGCAGGTACAATTAAATTTAGTGAAAATAATAATAAAGGTAACATCAAATTAACCCTTCCAAATAATGATGGATCATGTGAAGGATCTTATTCACTTCAAGATGATGGTAAAGGTACTTGGCAGATATCCTGCACTAACGATATGGGTGCCGCTGGTACTCTTAAATGGAGTGATAGCGGAACTACGGGTATCGGAAGAGATTATAAAGATAAAAAAGTTAAGTTCACGGTAGCGAAAAAAAGTTAAGTTGAAAAAAATATTAACCTTTACATTTATACTATTAATTTGTTTTTCAACAAAAATTTTTGCTGATGAAACTGAATTTCAAATTGAGGGAATGAGCTTAGGTGATAGTTTATTAGATTATTACTCAGAGAAAGAAATTAAGAAAGCTCGAATAAAAGAATGGAGTTATAAAGACAAGACTTATACACCATTATCTTTTCATAAAAAATTGAAAACTTATAATAGCGTACAGGTTAACTATAAAACCCAAGATGATGATTTTACAATTGAATCGATATCAGGCATCAGAGATTATAAAAAAAATATTGAAGGTTGTTATAAAAAAAAAGATGAGGTTGTAGATGAATTAACTGGATTTTTTGAAGATGCCAAAAAAAAAGATTATGGCACTGATAAACATCTCTACGATAAATCTGGAGAGACTACAGTCACCGCTGTAGGCTTTATTTTTAAATCGGGAGCTGAAGCACTTATTCAATGCACTGACTGGTCTAAAAAAATAACAAGAAAAAAAAAATGGTATGATACATTAAGGATAAGCATTTCTACTAAAGATTATTTGGATTTTTTAGAATACGCTTATTAATAACCAATTC
Organism: uncultured Pelagibacteraceae bacterium; assembly: GCA_902589795.1. Classification (GTDB taxonomy): domain Bacteria; phylum Pseudomonadota; class Alphaproteobacteria; order Pelagibacterales; family Pelagibacteraceae; genus AG-414-E02. The sequence continues at coordinate 1,402 of CACIUJ010000011.1, forward strand.
TCACAACACAACCCACAACACAACAGTCAAATCAACTTTCATGTTCAGTATGCTATTTGTTCTTAACTTTTTTAAGAGTCTATTTTTAGAAAATTAAATAAACATTGTTATTTCTGGTGCCCCCACACGGACTCGAACCGCGAACCTACTGATTACAAATCAGTTGCTCTACCAATTGAGCTATAGGGGCTTTCGCGCTTTATAGCAAAGATTAAAGAAATCTTCACCTATTAATTTTTTTTTAATTCATTAATGTAATGAAAGACTACAGCTGCTGAATTTGAAATATTTAAACTTTCTACTCTTGAATTTATGATAATTTTCATTAAAAAATCTGAATTTTTAGCAGTTTGATACTTTAGCCCATAACCTTCAGAACCAAATAACAAAACATGATTACCCTTCCAATCGTGTTTTGTAAAATCATCTTTACCATCTTTATCGAAACCACATATCCAAAAATCATTATCTTTTAGATGTTTTAGTGTTGTTTTTATATTTGAAACAAAAAATAACTTTACATGTTCCATGCAACCACTTGCACTTTTGTATAACAACATACTTTCAAAAGGGAATGATCTTTCTTTAACAATTAATCCATCAATATTAAAAGATACAGCGCTTCTAATTATAGAACCAATATTTCTGGGGTCTGTAACATCTTCTAATGCAACAAATTTTATATTTTTTCTATCTTTGTGAGTTTTTAAATAATTTTTAATGCTTTGATCTTCGAGATGCTCTATCTCAGCAATTAGACCTTGGTGAGAAATTTGATCTTTTGCTATTAGGCGATCTAATTCCTTTTTATTTTTGTAAAAAAGACTAACGTTTTCTAGCAAATTTTTGTTTGGACTAGCTCTATGTATCGTTTTTTTAGATTCTTCATTTAAAAACAAGCGTAGTACTTTACGACTTGGATTTTTTAAAGCTTCTATGACAGCATGCTTTCCAGCTATTAAAAAAGTAGATTTTTTCATGTTTTTTAACCAATTAGATGGATTAATAGCATATTAATGAGTAAAATCATTTATTGCATTTAATAGAGAAGATGCTTATAAAACGTTGTTAATAAAGCTTTATTGTCTATTGGTAACCCCCAAATGAATTGGAGGGGTACCAAAGCGGTCAAATGGGGCGGGCTGTAAACCCGTTGACTTCGGTCTTCGAAGGTTCGAATCCTTCCCCCTCCACCAAAGGATGATAAAGATTTGAGTATTGTTGAGTGTGATGTGTTTGGATTTGCGGGTGTCGTATAATGGTAATACCTCAGATTTCCAATCTGATGCTAGGAGTTCGATTCTCCTCATCCGCTCCAAAAATGTTTAAAAGTTATTAAAAAGGATAAAAGAGATGGCTGACAAAAAAAAATTTGAGAGAAAAAAACCACATTGTAATATTGGTACAATAGGACACGTGGATCATGGCAAAACAACATTAACTGCTGCAATAACAAAAATTTTAGCAGAAACTGGAGGAGCAGAATTTATTGCTTATGATCAAATTGATAAAGCTCCTGAAGAAAAAGAAAGAGGAATAACGATTTCTACAGCTCACGTTGAGTATGAAACAGAAAAAAGACACTATGCTCACGTAGACTGCCCCGGACACGCTGACTATGTAAAAAATATGATAACAGGCGCTGCACAAATGGATGGTGCAATATTAGTTGTTAACGCAGCTGATGGACCAATGCCACAAACAAGAGAACACATTCTTTTAGCACGTCAAGTTGGTGTTCCAGCTATAGTTGTTTTTTTAAACAAAGTTGATCAAGTTAAAGATAAAGAACTTTTAGATTTAGTAGTTGAAGAAATAAGAGAACTTTTAACTTCATATAAATTTCCTGGAGATAAAATTCCAATCGTTAAAGGTTCAGCCTTAAATGCTGTTGAAGGAAAAGATGAAGCAACAGGAAAAAAAGCTATTCTAGAACTTATGAAAGCAGTGGACGAACATATTCCACAACCAACTAGACCAAAAGATAAACCATTCTTAATGCCTGTAGAAGATGTTTTTTCTATATCAGGAAGAGGAACAGTAGCAACAGGTCGTGTTGAGCAAGGTGTTGTGAAAACTGGTGAAGAGCTTGAAATCGTAGGAATTAAAGAAACTAAAAAAACAGTTATCACTGGTGTAGAAATGTTTAGAAAAATTTTGGATACAGGTGAGGCTGGAGACAATATTGGTGCTCTATTACGAGGTGTTGAAAGAGAAGATATTGAAAGAGGACAGGTTTTAGCTAAACCAGGATCTGTAACTCCTCATACAGAGTTTGAAGCACAAGCATATGTATTAAAAAAAGAAGAAGGTGGAAGACATACACCATTCTTTACAAAATACAGACCTCAGTTTTATTTTAGAACAACTGACGTTACAGGAGAGGTTACATTACCTTCTGGCACAGAAATGGTTATGCCAGGTGATGATGCTAAATTTAATGTAAAATTAATTACTCCAATAGCTATGAATGAAAAATTAAACTTTGCAATAAGGGAAGGCGGTAAAACGGTTGGAGCTGGAGTAGTAACAAAAATAATTAAGTAAGCTACTAGGAGTGTAGCTCAATTGGTAGAGCGCCGGTCTCCAAAACCGGAGGTTGGGGGTTCAAGTCCCTCCGCTCCTGCCAAAACTAGATATAAAAAATGATTAATCCATTAAAATTTGTTCAAAGTGTCAAACAAGAAGCTTTTAAAGTAACTTGGCCATCTAGAAAAGACGTACTTGTTGGAACAACTATGGTTATTGTATTAGCAACAATAGCTGCGATATTTTTTTTATTGTTAGATCAAATTTATAAAGTTTTACTAGATTTAATTTTAGCTATTAATATATAAGATGAAAAATTGGTATATAGTGCAAACATTTTCTGGTTTTGAACAAAAAGTTGCTGACACAATTAAAGAGAATATAAAGAATAAGAATTTAAGTGAAAAAATAGAGGAAGTACTTGTTCCAATGCATGAAGTTACCGAGGTAAAAAGAGGAAAAAGAGTACAAAGAAAAAAAAAGTACTTTCCTAGTTATATTATAGTGAAAATGGAAATGACCAAAGAACTTTACCATATGATAAAAAATACACAAAAGGTTACCGGTTTTCTTGGATCCACAGGATCACCAACTCCAGTTTCTGAAAAGGAAATTGATAAAATAATGGGTAAAATCAAAGAAGGAACTCTAGTTCCTAAGCCACAAATTAGTTTTGATATAGGAGAACAAGTAAAAGTATGCGAAGGTCCATTTGCTTCATTCAGCGGATTAGTAGAGGAAGTTGATGAGGAGAAATCAAGACTAAAGGTGTCAGTTTCAATTTTTGGTAGACCTACACCAATTGATTTAGAATATAATCAGGTTGAGAAATTTTAATTATGGCAAAAGAGATAGTTGGCTACGTAAAATTACAAATTAAAGGTGGACAAGCAAACCCTGCTCCACCAGTGGGACCTGCTTTAGGTCAAAGAGGAATTAATATTATGGAGTTCTGCAAAGCTTTCAATGAAAAAACAAAAAGCTTTATGGGAAAACCTGTTCCAGTTGTTATTACAGTATATAAAGATAAAAAATTTACTTTTGTTATTAAATCTCCACCAGCCTCTCATTTTATTAAGGAAGCAGCTAAACTTAAGGGTGGTTCCAAGGAACCAGGAAGAGTTGTTGTTGGAAGTATTACAATTAAACAAGCAGAGAAAATAGCTCAGGAAAAAATGAAAGATCTAAATGCATTTGATCTTAAAGAAGCAACAAAAATAATATGTGGATCAGCAAGATCCATGGGAATTGAAGTGAAGGAATAATGAGTAAAAAAATTTCAAAAAGATTTAAAAAATTAGTTACAAATAATGAAAAGGTTAATGAAAAAGTTGCATGATAGGAAACTTAGAACAAAGCCAGATAATTTTTATTATTATAATTATGGCGGCCTCTGCTATTCCAGTTGGTTTTATGGCTGGTCTGTTTGGCATTGGTGGTGGATTAATTACAGTTCCCGTACTTTTTTACATTTTTAATTCTGTTGGATTGGATCAATCTTTTATTATGCATTTAGCTGTAGGAACATCTTTCGCTATAATAATTCCAACTTCAATTTCATCTGTATTAACTCATATGAAATATAAAGCAGTCGATTTTGATATTGTAAAAACATTTGGAATTTTTGTTATCTTGGGTGTTATTCTTGGAACCATTTTTGCAGTTAATTTAAAAACTTCCGGATTAATCTTATTTTTTTCTATTATGACAATGATTTTTGCCTTGTTCTTCTTAATTTTAAAAGAAAAAAACAATCCTATTAAAAAAAAAGTAAATTTATCAATAAAGATTTTTTCTGGTCTTATCTCTGGTTTTTTGTCAGCCCCAATGGGTATTGGTGGAGGGATAATTAATACACCAATATTAAAGATGTTTGGCTATTCAATAAATGTTGCTATAGGGAGCTCAGCTGCGTTGGGGTTTTTAATTTCTTTAATCGGAGCCTTTGGTTTTATTATTTCGGGAAAATATCTTAATATTCAAGCGCCCTTAAGTTTAGGTTTTGTTAATATACCAGCTTTTTTAATATTTGTTCCCATAACGACATTGATGGCAAAATTTGGAGCAAAAACGGTTCATAAAGTGAATAAAAAACTTATAGGAAAATTATTTGGAGTTTTTCTTTTAATTGTTTCTCTAAGACTATTTTTTGAATATTATTCTTTTTAAATTTTTTGATCGTATTCGCCAATTTTACCAGTGCTTTGTAAAAGATCATCAATAAATTCAAATATCTTCCTTTTTCTACTATCTGAAGTAGGGCTTTCTGTTACTATGACTAATGAAGGCTTATTTGAAGACGCTCTAATTAAACCCCATGAGCCATCTTCTAAAGAAAAGCGTATACCATTTACAGTGAGTATATTAGCGATCTCTTGATTATCAATTTTTGATTTTTTTAAACGGAGAGTTTCTATTTTTTCTTTTAAAGTCTCTACTACATTATATTTTTCATCATCTTTACAATAAGGAGCCATCGTAGGTGTTTGATATGTTCTTGGAAGTTCATTTATTATTTCAGACATACTCTTGTTTTGTTTTTCTAATAAAAGACATACTTGTATTGCAGATTGAATTCCATCATCATATCCAAAGCCCAATGGTTGATTAAAGAAAAAATGGCCACTTTTTTCAAAACCAGCTAATGCATTTTCTTCTTTAACTTTTCTTTTAATATGTGAGTGACCTGTTTTCCAATATATGGTTTTACAATTATTTTTTAAGAGAATTTTGTCACTTGCATACAAGCCTGTTGACTTAACATCTACTATAAACTTCTGCTTTTGATTTTTTTCTGATAAATTTCTGGCTATGATTAATCCAACTTTATCAGAAAAAATTTCATTGCCTTTATTGTCTATTATTCCAACTCTATCCCCGTCTCCATCAAATCCAAAACCAACATCTGCATTATTTTCTTTTACAGATTTACTTATCGCTTTAAGCATTTTTAAATCCTCGGGATTAGGATTGTATTTAGGAAAGTTATAATCAAGATTACAATCTAGTTCAATTACCTTACAGCCTATATCTTTAAAGACAGTTGGGGCGAAAGCTCCCGCGGTACCGTTACCGCACGCTATTACAACTTTAATTTCCTTTTTAATTTTATTTTTTGTTAAACTTGATATATAAATTTTTTTAAAATCCTTAATTTCTTTATAAGATCCTTTTCCTACATTAAATTTTTTTTTTAAAACTATATTTTTTAATTCTTCCATTTCATTTGGTGAGTGTGTCAAACCTTTTTCTATGCCCATTTTAATTCCTGTCCAACCATTTTCATTATGGCTAGCTGTTATCATAGCTACTGCATCTGCGTTAAGCTTTAGTTGAGCATAGTAGGCGGTAGGAGATAAAGACAACCCTATATCTTCAACATTACATCCTGTGTTAATTAAACCTTCCACAAGTTTTTTTTTAATTTCTTCACTGTAAGATCTGTAATCATGGCCAACTACGACTCTAGGGGAACTATTTGTTTTTGAAATTATCTGAGTTCCAAAACCAAGACCAACTTCTTTTATTCCTTCAAGATTTATATCTTTTGGATATAACCATCTTGCGTCGTACTCTCTAAAGCCCAAGGGGTTAATATGAGGATTTTTAGTAATGGACATTCTAACTAATTTAATATTTTTATTCCTTTTCTATATCAATGAAATTTAGCAGCATTTAGATTTTATCCTTGCTATTAGATAAATGTTCATATAATGTTCTGTTGATTTGTTTTAACATGTAGTATATTTAGTTAATGTGTACACAACATATAGTTGTTTTTACACAAAAATTTAATAAAATAACTGTAATTTATGAATAAAAACCTCTCACTAGCCATTGAAAAAGCTGTAGAAAAAATTAACCCTAACGACAATTTAACAATTAATTCAAAAAAATCAGAAAAAAAACCAGACTTATTTTCACTAACATCACAAACTGAGCTTTTTCAAAACGAAAAGGGCATAACAATAAAAATAGATAGATCCAAGGATTCGAAACTTACAGATTTTGGTAAAGCTACTTTAAGTGACAGATATTTAGGAAATCAAGAATCTTATCAAGATTTGTTTGCACGTGTTGCAAGCACATACTCAGATAGCAATTTACACGCACAAAGAATATATAATTATATTAGTAATTTATGGTTTATGCCAGCCACACCAGTACTATCTAACGGAGGAACAGAAAGAGGATTGCCGATATCTTGTTTTTTAAATGAAGCTGGGGATAGTCTAGAAGGAATTTTAGATTTATGGAGTGAGAATGTTTGGTTGGCAGCAAAAGGCGGGGGAATTGGAAGTTACTGGGGAAATCTTAGATCTATAGGAGAAAAAATCGGAAGAGTTGGAAAAACATCTGGAATCATACCATTCATAAAAGTAATGGATTCTTTAACAATGGCAATTAGCCAGGGCTCTTTAAGAAGAGGTTCCGCTGCATGCTACCTTCCAATTGATCATCCAGAGATAGAAGAATTTATAGAAATGAGAAGGCCAACAGGGGGAGATCCTAACAGAAGATCTTTAAATTTACATCACGGTGTTTTAGTTACAGATGCATTTATGAGAGCTGTTGAAACAAATTCTCAATGGGCGCTGAAAAGTCCTAAAGATGGAATTATCCAGTCAACTGTATCTGCTAGAAATTTATGGATACGATTATTAACAGCAAGAGTAGAAACTGGTGAGCCTTATATTATTTTTATTGATACGGTAAATAGACTAATACCACAACACCATAAACTTGCTGGGCTTAGCGTTAAAACTTCTAATCTTTGTAGCGAAATAACTTTGCCGACAGGTGTAGACAAAGATGGCAAAGATAGAACCGCTGTATGTTGTTTATCTTCTTTAAATTTAGAATCATACGATGAATGGAAGGATGATAAAATTTTTATAGAAGATGTAATGAGGTTTTTGGATAATGTTTTAACTGATTTTATTGAAAAAGCCCCTGATACTTTTAAAGATGCCAAGTATTCGGCAAAAAGAGAAAGAAGCGTTGGGTTAGGAGTTATGGGATTCCATTCTTTTTTACAAAAAAAATCAATACCACTAGAATCTGTTATGAGTAAAACTTGGAATAATAAAATTTTTAAACATATTCAAACAAGTGTAGACAATGCTTCAAAAAAACTTGCTGACGAAAGAGGAAGTTGTCCTGATGCTGAAGAGTATGGATATAAAGAAAGGTTTTCTAATAAAACAGCTATAGCGCCAACAGCCTCTATCTCTATAATTTGTGGAGGGGCTTCCCCAGGAGTAGAACCGATAGCGGCTAATAGCTATACACACAAGACGCTCTCTGGTTCATACAACGTAAGAAATAGATATTTGCAAAAAATTCTTGAAAAATATGAAAAAAATAATGATGAAATTTGGTCTTCAATAACAACAAACCAAGGCTCTGTTTCTCATTTAGATTTTTTAACAGACCTTGAGAAAGATGTCTTTAAAACGGCTTTTGAAATAAATCAAAAATGGATTATTGAACTTGGGGCCGACAGAACACCTTTTGTTTCACAAGCCCAGTCTATAAATATCTTTTTACCAGCAGATGTGCATAAAAAAGAGTTACACCAAATACACTTTCAGGCTTGGAAAAAAGGCTTAAAGAGCCTCTATTATTGCAGATCAAAATCAATCCAAAGAGCAGAGAATATAAATAACGGGTTATCAACAAAAGCTACAATTAAAGAGTCGAAAGAAAACCAAGAATATGAAGAATGTCTATCATGTCAGTAGTAAAATTAGATAATAATAAAAAAGAGCTACAACAAAAATCAGGTTTACTTGTAGGTAATCCGGTTTATAAACCTTTTAGATACCCATGGTGTTATGATGCATGGTTAACTCAACAAAGAATTCATTGGCTCCCAGAAGAAGTTCCGTTAGGAGATGATGTCAGGGATTGGCAAAAGAACTTAAACCAGGCTGAGAAAAATTTATTAACACAAATATTTAGATTTTTTACACAAGCTGATGTCGAGGTAAGTAATTGTTACATAAGACATTACATGAATGTTTTTAAACCTACCGAAACTTTGATGATGATGTCAGCATTTGCTGCAATGGAAACGGTACATATTGCGGCTTATTCCCACTTACTAGATACAATAGGAATGCCAGAGTCAGAATATTCAGCTTTTTTAAAATATAAAGAAATGAAAGATAAATATGATTATATGCAGGGCTTTGATGTAAAATCTAATCATGACATAGCTAAAACTATTGCAGTTTTTAGCGCTTTTACTGAAGGCTTACAGCTTTTTGCAAGTTTCGCTATTCTTTTAAACTTTCCTAGACAAAACAAAATGAAAGGAATGGGTCAAATCGTTACTTGGTCTGTAAGAGATGAAACCCTTCATTGCAATTCAATGATAAAATTATTCAGAACTTTTGTTGATGAAAATCCCGATATTTGGACAGAACAACTTAAAAAGGAAATTTATGAAGCCTGCAGAACTATCATTTCACATGAAGATTCTTTTATAAATTTAGCTTTTGAAATGGGACCAATAAAAGGACTTACAGCGGATGAAGTTAAACAGTATATACGTTGGATTGGTAATAGAAGATTAATTCAACTTGGACTTGAACCAATATACCAGGTAGATAAAAATCCTCTTACATGGTTAGACACAATGCTTAATGCAGTAGAACATATGAATTTCTTTGAAGGTAGAGCGACAGAGTATTCTAAAGCTTCAACCAAAGGTACTTGGGCAGACGCTTTTTCATAATTTATTCACTTTCTTAAATACGTATCTGTTAGTAAACTAATCTTTTGAAAGGAGATCTTATGGCAACATTTTATGCATTAGGAAAATATACTGCTCAAGGATATCAAGGTTTTTGTAAAGATCCAAAATCGGATAGAGCACAAGCAGCACGTTCCGCAGCCGAAGCTGTTGGAGCTAAACTTGTTTCTTATACTGGTTTAAGAGGACCTTATGATTTTTTAGCAGTATTCGAAGGAACTTTTGCGCAAGGCGCTGGAGTTAAAATGGCGACAGAAGCTAGTGGTGCTCTTTGTGATATTGCAGTATGTGAAGCAATCAACATTAATGAAGTTGCAGCAAACGCAGCAAAAATCGCAGCAGCATATAAAGGTCCAGGAAAATAATTTTTTATCTTTGGTTGAGAAGCATGACTTTTCGATGCTTCTCTCCACTGTATTTTGAGAGTGGTCTAATCAACTTGTTAGCCGCATGTTGTTCCATAATGTGCGCTGACCATCCTGTTATTCGTGAAAGGACGAATATCGGAGTAAAGAAGTCTGTATCAAATCCCATCAAATGATATGTGGGTCCAGTAGGAAAATCAACATTTGGATGGATATCTTTTCTTTTAATCATTACATTTTTAACTGTATCGTAAATTTTAAGAAATTTTTTATCATTTTTTATTTTAGAAACTTTTTTAAAGTATTTTTCCATAGTAGGTACTCTTGAATCTCCTTTTTTGTATACTCTATGACCAAAACCCATTACTACTTCTTTTTTATCAAGAGCATTATTTATCCATCTTAAAGCATTTTCAGGTTTTTTAATTTTATTCATCATATGCATTACCGCTTCATTAGCTCCACCATGTAAAGGACCTTTCAAACTTCCTATTGCTCCAGTGATAGCACTATGAATGTCTGATAAGCTGCTCGTAATAGTTCTTGCTGTGAAAGTAGAAACATTAAAACTGTGCTCAGCGTAGAGAATTAAAGAAATATCGAAAGCTTTGATAATTTCTTTATCAGGAGTTTTACCAAAACACATATAAAAAAAGTTTTCAGAAAAACCCAGCCCTTTTTTTGGCGGTATTACATTTTTACCTTTTCTTGATCTAAAAAAAGCAGCCATAGCAGTAGGTGTTTTAGCAAATATTCTTATCGCTTTTCTCATATTAGCCGTAGGAGAATTATTACTAGTATCTTTATCTTCTAGGCCCATAACACTTACAACTGTTCTTGCAACATCCATTGGATGTGCTTTTTTAGGCATATGTTTTACGATTTCTCTAAGATTTATTGTAATATTTCTGTTTTCTTCTAATTCTTTTTTAAATTTTTTTAGATTGGTTTTATTTGGCAACTCTTTATTAAGTATTAGGTAAGCGACTTCTTCAAAACTGCATTTTTCACAGAGATCTTGCACTGCATAACCTCTATAAGTAAGAGAATTTATATCAGGCATTACTTGTGAAATAGTTGTTTCATCTACAACAATACCCAATAATCCTTTTTTTATATCATCACTCATAAATTATTCATGCCCATCTGTCTTAAAATCAGTAATTTTTTTATCTGCTGTGTTGTATTTTTCATATTCTACTAATTTATAAAGTCTTTTTCGCGTTTGCATTTTATCTATAATATTATTTTGATGTCCATCTGTAAAAATGACCCTTAACCCATCTTCCACATTTTTCATTGCCAATCTTTGTGTTGTAACAGGGTATATAACAATATTGTAACCTAAGTTTTCTAACTCACTTGCAGAAAGAAGTTTAGATTTACCGAATTCTGTCATATTAGCTAATAAACTAACTTTTGAATTTTTTCTAATTTTTTCAAATTCCTTTTCATCCTTCATAGCTTCTGGAAAAATAATATCAGCTCCAGCATCTTCATAAGCTTTTATTCTATCGATCGTTTTCTCTAATCCTTCGACTATATTAGCGTCAGTTCTAGCTATTATTAAAAAATTTGAATCTTTTCTTGCGTTTACACAGGACTTAATTTTTTTTTCCATTTCTTTAGAAGAAATAATTTCCTTATTATCTAAATGACCGCATCTTTTTTCATCAATTTGATCTTCTATATGACAGCCTGATAATCCTAAGTTTTCAAAAGTTTCTATTGTTTTTTCACAGTTTTTGAATCCAGTGTCCGCATCAACAATTGAAGGTAAATCGGAAACTCTTGATATTTGATTTGCTCTATAGCTTACTTCTTTTAAAGTAGTTAAACCTATATCGGGCAACCCTAAATCATTTGACATAACAGCTCCAGAAATATAAATGCCATCAAAGCCAATTTCATTTATTAGCTTTGCTGTAAGAGGATTGTATGCCCCAGGAAATCTTAAAATTTTTTTCTTATTTAATTTATTTTTTAGGTCAATCCTTTTTTCAGATGGATTTTTTTTTGTAAAGTGCATAACACATAAATATTAATCAACAACTATTATAACAGCAGTGACAACTAATAATACAGCTAATAAATATTCAATAATTTTTTTAACTTTTGGATTTTTAATTATCAATTTAATAGAAGATCCAAAAACAACCCAAATACAAATAGCAGGAATACAAACAAAAGGGGCTGTTCCAGCAACGAATAATGTGGCAATAGCAAAATTTTCTTGGTTTGGAAAAAATGCAGTTGAAGCAGTTAATGCTACAACCCATGCTTTAGGATTTATGAATTGAAAAAGCGCAGCTTCATAAAATTTTAAAGGTCTTCCGCTTTCTTTATCGCTATCTGATAAAGATCCTAAAATTTTCCAACCAAGATACAAAAGGTAAAAAAAACAAAGCCATTTAAGATAAAATTGTATATGAGGATATTTTTGAAATAAAGTACCCAAACCAAAACAAACCAAAGTTATTTGAATTACATGCCCAAAAGGAATTCCAAACATGTGGGGTAGCGTTCTCTTGAAGCCAAATTTAATACCAGAGGCAGTTAACATTGCATTGTTTGGTCCTGGAGTTCCAAACATTACAAAGTAATAACTAATTAGTGCAAAAAAGAGTTTAAATTCAATCATAAGTATTTTTTAACTACTGCTTCAAGTCCCACAAAATCTTTTACGAGATAATCATGATATATTTCATTAGTTTTCTTTTCAGTATAACCATCTTCAATTAATATAAAGGGTATATTTGCAGCTTTCGAAGCATTAGAATCAGTTTCACTATCACCTATCATCAAAGTTTTATTAATATCTCCACCTATGATTTCAATGGTGTCAGTTAAGTGTTTTGGATCTGGCTTGTTGTGATTGAAGGTATTACCACCAGCAACATAATCAAAAAAATCATAAATTTTAATTTTTTTTAAAAGATCAACAGATAAATGTTCTTGTTTATTTGTACATATGCCCATTAAAATAGAATTTTTTTTACACCAAGTTAAAAAATTTAAAACACCGTTTTTAAGTGTACTTTCTTTAACAATATTTTTACTATAATAATCGATAAATTCTTTAGTCATTTTTTCAATATCATCATTTGTTTTTTTCACTTTTCCAGATAGTTCAGCTATCTCATGCATGGACTTAGTCAACATTACCTTAGAACCTCTGCCAGCTAATTTTTTTATATCTGATAGCTGTCTTTCATCATAACCATATTTTTTCATTACATAGTTGTGAGCATGCATAAGATCTGGAGCTGTGTTAACTAACGTTCCGTCTAAATCGAATAAAATTGTTAATTTTTGACTCATTTATAACCGTATTATTAAGAAATATTTTGTGAGTTATTACAAAGTTTATATTAATGTAAAGAGAAATCTTAATGACATCAATAAACAAAAAGAAAATAGCTTTAGAAGAAAAATATAAACAAGAAAAACTACGGAATAAAGCAATGAAAATAGGTGTAACAATAAAATCTCCAGAGACAGTATTTTTGTCGGAAGATACAAAATTTGGAAAAAACGTAGTTATTAACCCTTATGTTGTAATTGGAAAAAAGACAAGAATCGGAAACAATGTTGAGATTTTTCCTTTCACACATATAGAAAAAGCAACTTTGGAGGCAAACGTAAATGTTGGTCCTTTTTCGAGAATAAGACCAGGTACTATATTATCTCAGGGTTCCAGAATTGGAAATTTTGTTGAGGTTAAAAAAAGCAAAATAGGAAAAAATTCTAAAATTAATCATTTATCCTATGTCGGTGATGCTAACGTTGGGAAGAATGTTAATATTGGAGCAGGAACTATTACTTGTAATTATGATGGAAAGAGAAAAAATAAAACAAAAATAATGGACGGAGCATTTATTGGTTCAAACACATCTTTAATAGCACCTATAAAAATTGGAAAAAAAGCAATTATTGGGGCAGGGTCATCCTTAACTAATAACGTAAAAAATAAATCTCTAGCTCTCACAAGATCAAAACAAATAGAAATAAAAAATTATAAGAGAAAATAAATAATGTGTGGAATAATTGGCATTGTAAGCAATAAACCTGTTACATCAAATATAATTCAGTCACTTAAAAAATTAGAATATAGAGGATATGACTCAGCTGGAATAGCTACGATTGTGAATGGAAATATAGATGAAAAAAAATGCACTGGGAGAGTAGATAATTTAGAAAAAATTTTATTTAAATATCCATCAGCAGGTTTTTTAGGTATAGGACACGTGAGATGGGCAACACATGGTATACCTAGTCAAATCAATGCACATCCACACTCATCAGATGAGGTTTCTGTTGTTCATAACGGAATTATTGAAAATTCAAATCAATTAAAAAAAGATTTGGAAAAAAAAGGATATAAATTTAAGTCACAGACAGACACTGAGGTCATAACAGTTCTTTTAACAGATTTTTTAAAACATTTTGATTTAATTAGCTCAATCAACAAAACTTTAAAAAAACTTAATGGAAGTTTTGCTCTTGGTATTCTTATTAAAAAACACAAAGATATAGTCGTTGGCGCAAGAAGAGGAAGTCCTTTAGCAGTAGGATATGGACCTGAAGAAAATTATCTTGGTTCAGATTCATATGCTCTAAAATCCATGACAAATAGAATTACATATTTAGATGATGGAGACGTATGTATATTAACAAATAGTAAAATAGAATTTTATAATTCAAAAAATCAAAAGGTAAATAAAAAAGTTTTAACCTTATCAAATGATAAAAATACAGCTGAAAAAGGTGACTACAAAGACTTTATGTCCAAAGAAATTAATGAGCAGCACATAACTACAAAAACTTGCATAAAGGAATATGTTGATCAGTTAAGGCAGGATATAAATTTATACAGCTTTCCTATTAAACCAGAAAATATTAAAAAGATAATATTAATTGGATGCGGCACTGCATATCACTCATGTTTTATGGCAAAATATTGGTTTGAAGAGATGATGAGTATTCCAATTGAAATTGATATAGCGTCTGAGTTTAGATATAGAAAAATTAAATTTGATAAAAAAAACTTGTATGTGTTTGTTTCACAATCTGGCGAAACAGCTGATACATTTGCTGCTTTAGATTTGTGTAAAAAAAATAATGTTAAAACCTGTTCTATTGTTAACGCTGTAGAAAGTTCTATAGCTAGACACTCCGATTTTGTTTTACCAATTCATGCGGGACCAGAAATAGGAGTAGCGTCGACAAAAGCTTTTGTTGGTCAAATGTTAGTTCTTTACATTTTAGGTATTAAAATTTCAGAAATTAGAAAAGAAATATCAAAGGAAAATTATTTAAAAAAAATAAATGAACTTAAACAACTTCCTGATTTAATTAAACTAACATTAAAATGTCAGGATAAAATTCAAATCATTGCAAAAGACTTTTTAAATGCAAAAGGAGTTATGTTTTTGGGTCGTGGTTTTTCTTTTCCAATAGCCCTAGAGGGAGCTTTAAAACTTAAAGAATTATCTTATTTACATGCAGAAGGTTATCCTGCTGGTGAAATGAAACACGGACCTTTAGCTTTAATAGAAGAAGGCTTACCTGTAATTATTTTAGCCCCCAAAGACAGATACTTTGAAAAAACTATTTCAAATATGCAAGAAGTAATAGCAAGGGGAGGGAAAGTGATTTTAATTACCAACGAAAACAGAAATGTCATAAGTGAAAATGTAAGATTTACATTAAAAATACCAAACGCTGATGAATATTTAACACCTTTTCTTATGACAATACCATTACAATTACTTGCTTATCATGTAGCTTCACTTAAAAACTATGACATTGATAAACCTCGAAATTTAGCAAAATCAGTTACAGTGGAATAAAAATTTTTCTTTTCCTAAAAGGTGAGAAGCAGGGTACTTTTTTTTATTATCCATTAATACTTTTTCAACTATATTTATTTTTTTGGAACCAGGCATCCACAAGAAAATTGATTTACTATTATTTAAGGATTTTAAAGTTAGAGTAATTCTAAAAAAATCTTTTCTTTTAACAAAATCTACACTTTTATTTGTCTTTATAGCTATATTTTTTTTAAATAGTGACGCGATATGTCCATCTTCCCCAACACCCAATAAAGTTAAATCAAAAGATATTTTTTTATTTAAAAAATATTTTTTTATTTTTTTTTCATAATCCAAAGCAGCTTCTTTTAAAGATTTATTTGCCGTGGAAATTTTATATATTTGTTTGTTTGAAATTTTAATCCTATCAATCAAATATTTTTTACACATCTTGAAATTTGAATTTTTAGAATTTTCATTAACGAATCTTTCGTCACCTATAAAAAAATCAATTTTTCTCCAATTTATATTTTTTATTTTTGCTATTTTTTTGTATAGCTTTATTGGGCTATCTCCACCAGTTAAAACAAAAGAAAATCTTCCTTTTTTCTTTTTTCTAATTTTTTGTTTAAATAAACTTATAAACTTTTTAATTAAAAGATTTTCGTCATTTTCAATGATAATTTTCTCAAATTTGGCCATTTTTACACTTAAGTTTTTATTCTATCTTGGTTTTTTTATATATATACATTATATAGATCATAGGTTGAACATGAAAAAATGGACATTAAATAGTTGGAGAAATTATCCAGTGAAACATATTCCTGAATATGAAAACAGGAAAGAATTAAATATGGTTCTAGATAAAATTAGAAATTTTCCACCTTTGGTTTTTGCTGGAGAAACACGTACCCTAAAAAATCAATTAGCTGATGTAGCGGATGGTAAAGCATTCTTACTTCAAGGAGGAGATTGTGCAGAGAGTTTTGCTGAATTTCACCCTGATAATATAAGAGATACTTTTAAAGTGATTTTACAAATGTCGCTTGTAATGACTTACTCGGCATCAATGCCTGTGGTTAAAGTAGGAAGGATTGCGGGTCAATTTTCTAAACCGAGAAGTTCACCTACTGAAGTAAAAAATGGCCAAGAACTACCTAGTTATTTAGGAGATAATATTAATGGCATAGAGTTTTCTGCAAAACTTAGAAAACCTGATGCAAAAAGACTCTTTAAAGCTTATTCACAGTCTGCATCTACCTTAAATTTGTTAAGAGCTCTTTCACAGGGGGGCTTTGCTGATTTAAACAAGGTTCATTTATGGAATCTAGGTTTTTTGAAAAAAAGCCCGGAGGGAAAAAAATTTAAAGAGCTTGAAGATAAAATAGCGGACGCTTTATCTTTCATGGATGCATGTGGTATTAATTCTGATTTTAATAGACGATTAAAAACAGTGAGCTGCTTTACATCTCATGAGGCTTTGCTTTTACCTTTTGAAGAGGCAATGACAAGAGTAGATTCAACTACTGGAAAGTATCATGATACATCTGCACATTTTGTATGGATAGGAGACAGAACAAGACAGCCTAATGGTGGTCATGTAGAATTTTGTAGAGGTATAGAAAACCCTATAGGAATTAAATGTGGACCGACATTAAAAACTGAGGAATTGATAAAACTATGTAATATTTTAAATCCAAAAAACGAAAAGGGTAGAATTACTTTAATATCTAGATTTGGTCACGATAATGTTGAAAAATTTTTACCAAAATTAATTAGATCAATTAAAAAAGAAGGTCTCAACGTTGTTTGGTCTTGTGATCCAATGCATGGTAACACAATTAAATCAGCAACAGGATTTAAAACAAGGCCATTTAACAATGTAGTAAAAGAAGTTAAAAAAGTTTTTGCGGTACACAAGGCTGAAGGAAGTTATGCTGGAGGCTTGCATATAGAAATGACAGGAAAAAATGTTACTGAATGTACAGGGGGAGCACAAAAAATATCCGAAAAGGATTTATCACACAGATATCACACACATTGTGACCCTAGACTTAATGCCAGTCAGGCATTAGAGCTCGCGTTCTTAATTTCCGACGAAATTAAGAAAAACTCACAATATTCAAAGAATATTATTCAAGCAGTATCTTAATAATTGAATTTTAATTATTAAGATCTATTTTAAGAATGGAATATTAATATATATGCAAACATCAGAAAGAATAGATTATATAAAGAATTGGATTATTGATTATTGTAAATCTATGCCACAGGAACCAGATTCATTAGTCATAGGTATTTCTGGTGGAATTGATTCTTCTGTGACCAGTACTATTTGTGCTCTTACTGGAAAAAAAACTATAGTTCTTTCAATGCCAATGAAACAAATTAAGGAACAGCATAATCTTAGTCTTAAACATAAAAAATGGCTTAATGAAAAATTTAAAAATGTTGAAGATCATATAATAAATTTAGATTTACTTTTTGAGACATTTAAACAAACTTTAAAAAATTTTAAAAATGATCATGGGATTGCAAATTCAAAAGCAAGATTAAGAATGGTAACACTTTATCAGGTGGCAGCTGCTAATAACGGAATAGTAGTTGGAACTGGTAATAAAGTAGAAGATTTTGGAGTTGGTTTTTATACAAAATATGGAGATGGTGGAGTAGATATATCTCCAATAGCAGATTGTACAAAGACACAGGTATGGGAAATGGGAGAATACTTAGAAATTACTAAAGAAATTATTAAAGCTGAACCAACAGATGGTTTATGGGAAGATGGAAGACCAGATGTAAGCCAGCTTGGTATGTCATATCAAGATCTTGAAAAAGCTATGTTAGATCCCAATAGCAAGGATTATAAAAAATATTTAGAAATTAGAAATAGGAATTTGCATAAAATGGAACCTATTCCAGTTTGCAAAATGAAAAATGAATAAGAATTTAAATCTCTTTAATACATTAACCAACAAAAAGGAAAAATTTATTCCTTTAAACAAAGAAAATGTTGGCATGTATGTTTGCGG
This sequence comes from uncultured Pelagibacteraceae bacterium, assembly GCA_902589795.1. Taxonomy (GTDB): domain Bacteria; phylum Pseudomonadota; class Alphaproteobacteria; order Pelagibacterales; family Pelagibacteraceae; genus AG-414-E02. The sequence goes on from CACIUJ010000011.1 coordinate 19,901, forward strand.
GCCTACCGTTTATGATTTTCCCCATATAGGTAATGCTAGACCACTTGTTGTGTTTGATGTTTTATTTAGGCTTTTAAAAAAAATTTATGGAGAAAATAATATTACTTACGTTAGAAATATAACTGATATAGATGATAAAATTATAGATTCTTCAAAAAAAAAAAATAAGAGTATTAACGAATTAACAGAAATAGTAACAAAAAGTTTTCATAAGGATTGTAATTATTTAAATTGTTTAAAACCTACTTTTGAACCTAAGGCAACAGATCATATTAAAGAAATGATAAAAATGGTTGATGATTTAATTAAAAACAAACATGCGTATGAAAATAAAAAACATGTTTATTTTTCAGTAACTACTTTTAAAGAATACGGAAGATTGTCAAATAAAAATTCTAAAGAGCTAGTGGCGGGTTCAAGAGTTGAAGTTTCTAAATATAAAAAAGATCCATTGGATTTTGTTTTATGGAAACCTTCAGAAGATAATGATCCAGGTTGGGATTCACCATGGGGTAGAGGCAGACCCGGATGGCATCTTGAATGTTCTGTTATGAGTGAAAAATTTTTAGGAAAAAAATTTGATTTACATGGAGGCGGTCTTGATCTTGTTTTTCCTCATCATGAAAATGAAATTGCACAATCTTGTTGTGCAAATAAAACTAATAATTTTGCTAATTACTGGATTCACAACGGTTTCGTAACATTTGACAAAGAAAAAATGTCAAAGTCGATTGGAAATATTGTTACCATTAATAATCTTAGCAATAATATAAACGGTCAGATAGTAAGACTTGCTCTTTTAAGCACTCATTACAAACAACCATTAGATTGGAATGAAAAATTAATTGAGGATAGCAAAAATACTTTAGAAAAATGGTATACCCAATATGATAATAATTTTTCAGATGAACCAAGTGATGATTTATTGAAATCACTTTTAGAAGATTTAAATACACCTGATTATATTTCAAAACTTCATATGCTTTTCGATGAATCTTCTAAGGGAAATAAACTATCAAGATCTAAATTTTTATCTGCTTGTAAATTAATAGGCTTGTTAGAAGAAGATAAAAAATCTTGGGATAATTTTAAAAAATCAAAAGCTAAAGTTGATGAATCCTTTATTCATAAAAAAATTAAGGATAGAAATGAAGCTAGGAAAAAAGAAGATTATAAATTAGCAGACAAAATTAGAAAAGAATTAGAAGATAATGGTGTTATAATTGAAGACAAACAAGAAAAAACAATATGGAAATATAAATGAGCAAAGAAAAAATATATATTTTTGATACTACCCTAAGGGACGGAGCTCAAACAGAAGGGGTAAACTTTTCTATAGATGATAAAAATAAAATTGCAAAAGCCCTGTCAAATTTAGGAGTAGATTATATAGAAGGAGGTTGGCCTGGTGCTAATACTTTAGATACAACTTTTTTTAACAATCCACCTGACTTAAAAAAATCAATTCTTACCGCTTTTGGAATGACAAAAAAAGCTGGAAGAAGTGCAGAAAATGATCCTGGTCTTTCTGCTCTATTAAACACAAAAGCACCAGCAATCTGCCTAGTTGGTAAGTCATGGGATTTCCACGTTGATATTGCTCTTGGTATTACTAAAGAAGAAAATTTAGTTAATATTAAAGAATCAGCAAAATTATTTATCAAAAACAAAAGAGAATTTATGTTTGATGCCGAACATTTTTTTGATGGCTACAAAAAAAATCCAGAATACGCACTATCATGCATTAAGACAGCATTTGACCAAGGAGCTAGATGGATTGTTCTTTGTGATACAAATGGAGGAACTTTACCTAATGAAATTGGAGAAATTGTTAGTAAAGTTACCAAGGAAATTCCAGGAAAGAATCTTGGAATTCACGCTCATAATGATACAGAAAATGCTGTAGCAAATTCGTTAACCGCTGTTCTAGCTGGTGTTCGACAAGTTCAAGGAACTATTAATGGACTTGGTGAAAGATGTGGAAATGCAAACTTAATATCTTTAATTCCATCTTTAGTTTTAAAAAAATCTTTTTCTGATAATTTTGAAATTAAAATAGATAGTAATAAAGTTAAAACATTAACTGAATGTTCAAGACTATTAGATGAAATATTAAATAGAAAATCAAATAGAAGAGCGCCATACGTTGGACCCTCTGCTTTTGCTCATAAAGGTGGCTTACATGTTTCTGCTGTAACAAAAGATCCAAAAACTTATGAGCATATTGATCCCAGTTTAGTAGGAAATGTAAGAAATATTATTGTATCTGACCAAGCAGGCAAGTCTAATATTATGGCTCGATTAAATAAATATAAAATTAAAATTGATAAGGATGATCCAAAAGTTCAAACTTTATTAAACGAGGTCAAAGATAGAGAATTTGTTGGATATTCATATGATGGTGCAGATGCATCATTTGAATTATTAGCTAGGAGACTATTGGGAGAAATACCAAAATATTTAACAATTTCTAAATATGATGTTTCGGTAAAAAAAGATTCAAAAAATAAAATTAATTCTTATGCGAAAGCACACATTTTAGTTGACGGAAAAGAAATAGTTTGTGAAGGCTCAGGAAATGGACCTGTTAATGCTCTAGATAACGCAATAAGATCAAACGTAGATAAAGTTGGAAAATATTCAAAATATTTAAAAGATTTAAAATTAGTCGATTACAAGGTAAGAATTTTGAACACGGGAACAAATGCTACAACAAGAGTTTCAATTGAAAGCACTGATAGAGAGGGTAAGAGTTGGTTTACAATTGGCGTTTCACCAAATATTATTGAAGCTTCATTCAAAGCATTAATTGATAGTTTAGACTATAAACTTTACAAGGAAAAAGCTCCAGCAAACAATTAATGAGTTTAAGTAACATTTATTTTATTTTGGTAAGACCACAAATTGGTGAAAATATAGGCTCTGTAGCTCGAGCTATAAAAAATTTTAATATAAAATATCTAAGATTAGTCAAACCGCGGTGTAGTTGGCCAAATCAAAAAGCCCTGGCAACATCGGTAGGAGCTAAAGATATTTTAAAAACAATAAAAATTTATGATTCAGTAGAAAAATCAATTCAAGATTTAGATATAATTTTTGCCAGCAGCTCAAGAATTCGAAAGATTAATAAAAAAGTTATCTCTGTTACAAATCTTAAACAAAAAATAAAAAAGGGAAGAAAAATAGGAGTCCTTTTTGGCCCAGAAGCCTCAGGTTTATCTAATGATGAAATTAATTGTGCCAACTACTTAGTTAAGATACCTAGTAATAAAAAATTTAGCTCACTTAATTTATCACACAGTGCAATAATTTTTTGTTTTGAAATTTTTAAGCATTTTTCAGGCACGAAAACAGAATATAAAATAGGTTACAAAAGCTCTATTGCAAAAAAATCAGAGGTAAATAAATTTTTGAATTTCATTATTAAGGGCTTGGATAAAAAAGGCTTTTTACAACCTGAACACAAAAGACAAAGCATGATAAGAAATATAAACAACATATTTCACAGATTAAATTTATCAGAGCAAGAAATACGTATTTTGCTTGGAATTTTCACAACTTTAAATGATTTTAACAAAAAAAGCTGAATTGACAAATTGCATGCATTGTTTATAAATCACAATTCATAAAATATGACAAAAAGATTATCGTCTAAACACAAAGTTGATAGAAGACTCAAAGTAAACCTTTGGGGAAGACCTAAAAGTCCATTTAATTCAAGAAATTATCCTCCAGGACAACACGGAAAATCAAAAAGAGGAAAAGCTTCAGACTATGGAACTCAACTAGAGGCAAAGCAAAAAATGAAATTTTATTATGGAAATATGAATGAAAGACAATTTAGAAATATTTATAGAAAGGCAATTAAAAAAAAGGGAAACACAACAGAAAATTTAGTAGGTTTTTTAGAAAGAAGATTAGATACGGTAATATACAGAGCAAAATTTGCTACAACAGTTTTTGCTGCAAGACAGTTAATTAATCATGGACATATAAAAGTAAATGGAAAAAAAGTTAATATTCCTAGTTATTTAGTTAAAGCAGAAGATTCAATTGAAATAAGAGAAAAATCAAAAGAGATTGTAAATATTACTGGAGCACTTGTAAGTAAAGAAAGAGAAATTCCAGAATATATTCAAACAGACGAAAAGAATAAAGTTGCTAAATTTATCAGAGTTCCAAAATTTTCAGAAATTCCATATCCGACAATAATGGAACCAAATTTAGTAATTGAATACTATTCTAGATAATAATTTTTTAATTAATTTTTGTGTGGAATATTTTTTTCTTTAAGTTTTTTTTGCAATTCTCCACTTTCAAACATTTCTTTTACGATATCACAACCACCTACAAATTCCTCTTTAATATAAAGTTGGGGTATTGTAGGCCAGTCACTAAATTCTTTTATACCTTGCCGTAGTTCGGTGTTTGCCAAAACATCTATTCCTTTAAATTTTACGTCTAAATGCTTTAACACATTTGAAACAGCTAGAGAAAAACCACATTGCGGAACATCTGGAGTTCCTTTCATAAAAAGACAAACATCATTACTTTTTATTTCGTCTTTTATTTTTTTATTAGTATCTTTATCCATTAATTAAATCTCCTTAGTGTTTATAGCTAAAGCGTGAAGTTCATTTCCCATTTTTCCCTTTAAAGCTTTATATACAATCTTATGCTGTTCTATCTTGCTTTTACCAGTAAAAATTTTTGACTTAATCGTCGCAGAATAATGATTTTCATCTCCTGCTAGATCCTGAATAGTAATTTCGGCATCAGGAATTGATTCTGTTATCAAATTTTTTATTTCTTCTAATTTTAATCCCATATTTTTTTAATTTTCATTAAAATAACTTTTAAACCACCTTGAGTTAATTTCAATAAGCTCCTCTACTTTTATATTAAATTCTTTTTCCAAATCTAAACAATCTTTTTGCGTTTTACCAACAATCTCAAAGTATACACTATTTTTTTCCAAAATTTTAACAACTTCTTTCTTATTTTTTTCACTGACTTCTACTAAGTATCGGCTTTGATCTTCAGCAAAGAGATACTCGTAAGAGCTTATATTTTTATTTGGTATTTTTATTTTAGCTCCAATTTTTCCACGAATACACATTTCTGATAAAGCTACAAGCATACCTCCAGACGATATATCGTGAACAGAATTAAGTAGTTTTTTTAGTATAAGATCACGAATCATAAAACCATTATTTCTTTCATTAAACAAGTTAACCTCTGGTGGAGGACCATCTTTTGTTCCAACAACTTCTCTTAAAAACTCACTTTGGTAGAGGTGCCCCGATGTTTTTCCAATTAAAAACAAACTGCTACCTAATTCTTTCAATCCAAACGTCATCATATTTTCTAAGTTTTTTAATAAACCGACTCCACCAATTGTTGGAGTAGGTGATATAGTTTTTTTATTTGTTTCGTTATAAAAAGAGACGTTTCCTGAAACAACTGGAAAATCCAAGTAAGTGCATGCCTCTTTCATTCCTTGTATGCACTCAACAAACTGTCCCATTATTTTTTCTTTTTCAGGATTTCCAAAATTTAAACAATTTGTAATTGCTATTGGATTTGATCCTACGCTTATTAAATTTCGCCAAGCTTCAGCGACAATTTGTTTTCCACCAGTTAGAGGATATGATTCACAATAATTACTTGAAGAATCAATAGTAAGAGATACCCCTTTGTTTGATCCATGAATTCTAATAACAGCGGAATCACCGCCAGACTTTTGAATAGTATCTCCCATAACAGTTTGATCATATTGTTCCCATACCCAGCTTTTTTCAGAATTATTTGGACTCATTAATATTTTTTTAAGAGAATCGATAATTTTAAATGATTTATAATTTTGTGGTAGAGATGTTTTTTTTGGCAATAAAGCTTTTTTCCATTTTCTGTCATAAATAGGTGCCTCAGTAGATAAAGCACTAATAGGAAGATTAGCAACTTCATTTTCGTTAAATTTTAAAACTAGATCTTTTTTATCAGTAGTTTTTCCAATAATAGAAAAATCTAAACCCCATTTTTTAAAAATTTTTTCAGCATTATCTTCTTTTCCTGAATTTAAAATTAACAACATTCTCTCTTGGCTTTCTGAAAGCATCATTTCATATGGTGTCATTTTTTTTTCTCTACATGGGATTTTATTTAAGTTAATTTCAATACCTAAATTTCCTTTAGAAGCCATTTCTATACTTGAGGAAGTTAACCCAGCAGCTCCCATATCTTGTATTGATATTATAGAATCATCTTTCATTAATTCTAAACAGGCTTCCAAAAGAAGTTTTTCGGTAAAAGGGTCTCCTACCTGCACTGTTGGTTTTTTTTCTTCAGTATTTTTGTCAAATTCAGCAGAAGCCATACTCGCTCCATGTATACCGTCCCTACCAGTTTTTGAACCAACATAAATTACAGGTTTATTACTTCCCTTGGCTTTTGAATAAAATATTTTGTTTTTTTTAACTAAACCAACCGCCATTGCATTGACTAAAATATTTTCATTATAAACAGAATTAAATTTAACTTCTCCCCCGACAGTAGGTATTCCGATACAATTTCCATAACCTCCTATACCTGAAACTACACCGCTTAAAAGATTCTTTGTTTTATAATGTTTATGATCACCAAAATGAATTGAATTAAGGGTAGCGATTGGTCTAGCTCCCATAGTAAAAACATCTCTTAATATTCCACCCACTCCAGTCGCAGCTCCCTGATAGGGTTCTATAAAGGAAGGGTGATTATGACTTTCAATTTTAAAAACTAACGCGTCTTCATCTTCAATGTCAATAACACCAGCATTCTCGCCAGGGCCTTGAATTACTTTTTTATTTTTTGTTGGTAAGGTTTTTAAATATTTTTTAGAAGATTTATAAGAACAATGTTCGTTCCACATAGCCGAAAATATTCCTAATTCTAATAAATTAGGTTTTTTTCCAATTAGCTTAATAATTTTATTATATTCTTCAGAATTTAGACCATGCTTATTAACAATCTGTTGTGTAATTTTCATATTATTTTTTTAAACTTTGGAACATTATGGAACCATCTTTTCCAGATAAAATTGGATCTATTAATCTTTCGGGATGGGGCATCATACCTAGTATATTTTTTTCAGGATTTAATATTCCAGCAATATTATTTAATGAACCATTAGGATTAGATACATCATTAATATTTCCATCCATATCACAATATTTAAAAACAACTAGGTCTTTGTCTTCGAGATTTTTTAAAGTCTTATAATCAGCAAAATAATTTCCTTCATTATGAGCTATTGGCAATTCAATAACTTTTTTATTTTTATAATTTGAGCAAAATTTATTGTTAGTATTTATTACTTTTACAAAAACATTTTTAGATAAAAATTTAAGATTTTTGTTTCTTAAAAGTATTCCAGGCAGCAAACCTGTTTCGATTAATATTTGAAAGCCATTACAAATACCTAATACCAATCCACCGTTTTTTGCATGTTTAATTACATCATTTATAATACGAGATTTACCCGCAATAGCACCTGCCCTTAAATAGTCACCATAAGAAAATCCCCCGGGAAGGACAACCAAATCCGACTTTGGCAAACTAGCTTCATTATGCCAAACCATTTCATTTTTTATTTTAAATTTTTCGAGAGCTACCGCTACATCTCTATCACAATTAGAACCTGGGAAAACAATTACTGATGATTTCATTGTTTGATGTTAATTGTATAATCTTCTATAATTGTATTTGATAAAAGTTTTTTGCAGATTTCGTCAATTATTTTTTTAGCTTTTTCTTTATTATTTTCATTTAATTGTATTTCAAAATACTTTCCTTGTCTTACTTCAGTAATATTGGAATATCCCATATTTTTTAAAGTTTGATTTACTACCTTGCCCTGTGGATCAAGCACATTTTCTTTTAACGTAACTATTGCTGAAATTTTCAATTTATTTATTCTTTATTTTTATTGATTTGGGTTTTCCAAATTTAACTTCACTAATGTTACCCTCTTCATGAATTATGCCAAGTCTTCTAGCTACTTCCTGGTAAGCTTGAATAATATTTCCTAGGTCTTTTCTAAATCTATCTTTATCTAATTTTTTTTCACTAACCACATCCCATAGTCTGCAAGTGTCAGGGCTTATTTCGTCTGCTAATAGAATAGTTTCAACTCCATTAATGTTAGTTTTTCCAAACTCTAGTTTAAAATCCACAAGTTTAATTCCAATACCTCTAAACATTCCAAGCATGAAATCATTTATTCTTAAACAATAATTATTAATTTGATCCAACTCTTTTTGATTTTTGATCCATTTAAATTCAAGCAGATGTTCTCTAGCAACTAAGGGGTCTCCTAGATCATCATTTTTATAACTATATTCTAGCAATGGTTTTGATAAAATAGTACCATCAGCTATTCCTAATTTTTTTGTTAAAGATCCAGTGGCAATATTTCTTACAATAAATTCAACCGGTATAATTTCAACAAGTCTCACAAGTTGCTCTCGCATGTTTAATCTTCTAATTAAGTGAGTTTGTATTCCTATTTGATTTAAGTTATTAAAAATATGTTCAGAGATTCTGTTATTTAATACACCTTTTCCTTCAACAGTTGATTTTTTTAAATTATTGAAAGCAGTTGCGTGGTCTTTAAAATGTTGTATTGCTGTACCTTTTTCAGGACCTTCATAAAGGATTTTTGCTTTACCCTCATAAAGTTTTTTGCCCTTATTCATTTTATTTAAACACTCTTTTATAAATTAAATCTATTTTTTTTGTGTGGTAGCTTATATCAAACATTTTTATTAAATCTTTATTAGAAATTTTTTTATTAATCAATGAGTCTTTAGATAAAGTTTCAAGGAAAGATACATTTTTACTCCAGGAGAGTTGTGCATTCTTTTGTACCAAAGAATAAGCTTTTTCTCTTGAAAACCCATGTTTTGTTAATTCAATCATTACTCTTTGTGAGAATATTAATCCTTTTGTTAAATTTAGATTCTTTAACATTTTCTTTGGATAAACGTTCATATTTTGTAGAATATTTTTTAAACGATTTAATGCAAAGTCTAACGTAATAGTAGAATCAGGACCAATATTTCGCTCTACACTAGAATGAGAAATATCTCTTTCATGCCAAAGAGAAATATTTTCAAGCGAAGGCAAAACATAGCTTCTCACCATTCTGGCTAAACCAGTCAAATTTTCACTTAATATAGGATTTTTTTTATGAGGCATTGCTGAAGATCCTTTTTGTTTCTTGTCAAAAAATTCTTGAACTTCTTGTAATTCAGTTTTTTGCAAATTTCTTATTTCCGTAGCTATTCTTTCTATAGATCCAGCTATAATCCCTAAAACAGAAAAGTAGTAAGCATGCCTATCTCTAGGAATAATTTGAGTAGATATTGGTTCAATTTTTAATTTGAATTTTTTTGCAACAAATGACTCAACTCTTGGGTCTATATTAGCAAAAGTTCCTACAGCACCAGAAATTGCACATGTAGAAATTTCTTTAATTGCGTTTTCCAATCTTTTTCTGTTCCTCTTAAATTCTTCATAAAAGCTAGCTAATTTTAAACCAAAGGTAGTGGGTTCAGCATGAATACCATGACTTCTTCCAATACAAATAGTTTTTTTGTATTTCAGTGATTTGCCTTTTAATACTTTTAGAATTTCATTTATATCGTTAAGAATTATTTTTCCTGATTGTAATAACTGAATATTAAAACAGGTATCTAAAACATCAGATGATGTCATACCTTTATGCAAAAATCTTCCTTCTTTGCCAACTTTTTCAGTAATAGAAGTTAAAAAAGCAATCATGTCATGATGGACTTTATTTTCAATTTGCTGAATTCTATCTACATTAATTTTTGATTTTTTTTTAACTTTTGAGGCAACACCTTTTGGTATAATTTTAAGTTTTTCCATCGCTTGAGCTGCAGCAATTTCAATATCTAGCCAAATTTCATATTTGTTTTTTTCATCCCAAATTTTTCTTAATTCACTTCTAGAATATCTGTAGATCATATCTGGTATGGAGGTTGTTCGTAATTTTTTTTAGATTTTGTAAAAATTTCAACACCATCTTTAGTTACACCAATAGTATGTTCAAATTGTGCTGAAAGAGATTTATCTTTAGTGACAGCAGTCCAGCCATCTTTTAGTAATTTAGTATCATAAATACCTTCATTTATCATAGGCTCAATAGTGAAGATCATTCCTTCTTCTAAAATTGCTCCATCTCCTTTTTTTCCGTAGTGCAAAACATTTGGAGACTCGTGAAAATTTTTACCTGTTCCGTGA
>CACIUJ010000012.1 GCA_902589795.1 uncultured Pelagibacteraceae bacterium
AGAAAACCCAAGATTAATAACTGGAGCAAAAGGTGTTTACTTAACTAATCACAAAGGAAAAACCATGATAGATGCTAGTTCAGGATTATTTTGTAATCCTTTAGGTCATGGAAGAAAAGAAATTACAGAGGCGGTAACAAAACAGCTAGAACAACTTGATTACTGTCAGCCCTTTCAACAAGGTTTTGGAGGATCATTTGAGCTTGCAACAAAAATTTCAAGACACACGCCAGGAAATTTAAATAGAATTTTTTATACAATTTGTGGTTCTACAGCAGTTGAAACAGCAATTAAAATTGCGATCGCTTATCACAGAGCAAAGGGTGATAGTAAAAGATTTAGATTTGTAGGAAGAGAAAGAGCTTATCATGGAATGAATATTGGAGCTACTTCTGTTGGAGGCATGATAAATAATGTAAAAACATTTGCCAGTGTATTAATGCCAGGTGTTCTTCACATGAGACATACCCATTTACCTGAGCATAAATTTATTAGCGGCCAACCTGATACAGGAGCTGAGCTTGCAAATGATCTAGAAAGAATTTGCACAAATTTTGGTGGTGAAAATATTGCAGCTTGCATAGTTGAGCCCATAGCTGGATCTACTGGTACTTTAGTTCCACCAAAAGGTTATCTAAATAAATTAAGAGAAATTTGCGATAAACATGGAATAATTTTAATTTTTGATGAAGTGATTACCGGATGGGGTAGAACTGGATCAGCATTCGCATCACAAGAATTTGGCGTTACTCCTGATATGATGACAATGGCAAAGGCAACAACAAACGGCGTTGTTCCCATGGGAGTTGTAGCTTGCAAAGAAGAAATTTATGAAGCAGTTATGGATGCATCACCAAAAGGTGCTGTTGAATTATTTCATGGATATACATATTCAGGAATACCAGTTTCAGTAGCAGCAGCATTAGCTGTGCAAAATATTTTTGATAAGGAAGATATATTTAATAGAGCAAAGGAAATGTCTCCGTATTTTCAAAAAGGACTATTTTCATTGAAAGATGTAGATGTTGTAGACAACATAAGAGGTTATGGAATGATGGGTGGTATTGATATGAAAATGAATATTAAACCAGGAAAAGCTGGTTTCGAATGTTTTAAAGCTTGTTATGAGGCTGGTGTTAATTTCAAAGCAACTGGCGACTGTTTAATTATTGCTCCACAATTTATTTGTGAAAAAAAACACATCGATGAAATAATTGATAAGCTCAGAACTGGAATATTGAATTATTCAAAAAATCTAAAAAATTAATTTCTATGAAAATAGGCGTTCCCAAAGAAATTAAACCTCAGGAGAACAGAACAGGATTAACACCGGAAAGCGTAAAAGTTTTAACTTCAAATGGTCATGAAGTACTAGTTGAAAATAACGGTGGATACGAGGCAGGTTTTGAAAATGATCAATACAAAAAGTCTGGAGCAAAGATAGTTGATAAAGCTGAAGATATTTTTAATGATTCTGAAATAATTGTAAAAGTAAAAGAACCATTGCCCAACGAAATAAAAATGATTAAGGAAAACCAAATCGTTTTTACATATTTGCATTTAGCTGCTGGGAAGCAACTTACAGAAGGTTTAATTAAGTCAAAGTCTGTTTGTATTGCTTATGAAACTATAACAGACAATAATGGCAAATTACCTTTGCTTGCACCAATGAGTGCTGTAGCAGGAAGAATGTCCGTTCAAGCCGGGGCTCACTGTTTAGAAAAAAATCAAAAAGGAAGAGGAGTATTGCTGGGGGGAGCTCCTGGAGTTGAACCTGCTTCAGTAGTTATTCTTGGCGGAGGTGTAGTTGGAGAAAATGCTGCATTAATAGCAACTGGACTAAAAGCAAAGGTGCATATAGTTGACAAATCACCCGAAAGATTAAATCAACTTGTGAAAATATTTGGCAATAAAATTATTCCCGAACAAAGCGATAAAACAGATTTAAAAAAATTAATATCAGAATGTGTTTTACTTATTGGTGGAGTTTTAATTCCTGGTGCTGAAGCCCCTAAATTAATAACAAAAGACATGTTAAAGCTAATGAAAAGAGGATCAGTAATAGTAGATGTTGCAATTGATCAAGGGGGATGCGTTGAAACAAGTAAGCCAACTACCCATGCCAACCCCACTTATATTGTGGATGATATTGTTCATTATTGCGTTGCGAACATGCCAGGCGGGGTTCCAAGAACTTCGACAATTGCATTAAATAAGGCCACTTTACCTTTTCTATCCAAATTAGCAGACAAGGGTTATGAAAAAGTATTTAAAGAAGATAAAAATTTTTTAGAAGGCCTAAATGTTTTTAAAGGCCAGATAACATATAAAGCAGTGGCTGATACCTTTGGTTATAATTATATCTCTCCAAACGAATTAATCAGTTAATGTATAAACCTTTACCAAAACAGTTAACAATTAAGAAGTCCCCTATAGAGGGCTTAGGACTATATGCTACACAGGACATTAAAAAAAATTCATTTATTGGAGTAACTCATATCAGAGATGAACAATTTGAAAACAAATATATAAGAACACCAGTTGGTGGTTTTTATAATCATTCCAATGAACCAAATGTTATAAGAATGGTATCGGATGTATTACCTAGATTAAAATTTGGTGATACCGTGGACCCTAAAAAAAATATTAGAGAAGAAAAGGAAAAAAAAGAAACTTTGGATGATATATTTTATCATCTACAAGAAAAAAGTGATGCTAAGTACATGTTTTTAATTACGATTAAAGACATTAAAGCTGGAGACGAATTAACAGCTAATTATAATCTTTATACATATCCAAAAACAGGAATTGGATTACAAACTTTTTAAATATTAAAACTATCTAAAGTATTATAATTTTTTATTATTCCTTCATCATTGATCTTTAAATTTAATATCTTGTCCTGATTTTTGCTTAATACTTCTTTTGCACCTACGTCACCATCTAATTGCATAATTTCTTTTTTCATAGACATAGGAAACAATACTGGATTTCCTTGCATGTTATTATAAATAGGAACAACTATTTTGTTATTATTTTTATTTTCAACTAATTTATTATAAATATTAGGTTTTACTTCAGGCATATCACCTAGGCATATAAAGAACACTTCAGTATTTTTAGATAAACGATCCAATCCTACCTTGATAGACGAGGCCATTCCATTATCAAAATTTTTATTAAAAACAAGTTTAATTTTTTTATCCTTATCAATGAATTTTTCAATAATTTCTTTTTCATGTCCGAGGACAATAATTATTTCATCAATTGAGCTATTTAAAATATTTTTTATCGAATGATTTATCAAAGGAAGCCCTTTGATTTTTTTTGTTAATTTATTTTCTCCATTCATTCTTTTTGATTGTCCTGCGGCTAGCAAAATTGATGAAATCATTATTTTTTATAAACTACAGAAACTAGTTGAGAAATAATAGATAAAGCGATTTCTGGAGCAGATTTTCCTCCAAGTTTAATTCCAATAGGACCAAAAATTTTATTAATCTGTTCCTTTGTAAATCCAGATTCTTTAAGTCTAGCACATCTATTAGCGTGTGTTTTCTTGCTTCCAAGAGCCCCTATATAAAAAAAATCTTTTTTTAATGCATGCCGCAAAGCAGGATCGTCAATTTTAGGGTCGTGAGTAAGAGCTATTAAAGCCGTGTTCTGATCTGTTTTGATTTCAGCAAAAGCCTCATCGGGCCATTTATTAATTACCTTAACACCAGGAAATCTTTGTTCAGATGCAAAATAACCTCTAGGATCTATGATTAAAATTTCAAAATTCAAACTTTTTGCAAAACTAATTAAATATTGCGCGATATGTACGGCACCAACCACAATAACTTTAATTGGTCGAATATAACACTCAACAAAGATATTTGTTCCCTCTATTATACCATTCTTTTTTTTAGCAAATTGAGACATAATTTTATCTTTGTATTTTTCAAAACTTTTATCTAGAAGTTTATCTTTTTCAAAAACACAGCCTTCGCCATTTTCAAGATTCGTAATAATAGCAAACTCCATTTTTTTTTCTTTTTTTTCTATAATTTTTTTAAGTAATTCTATTTTCATTATTAATTAATTTGTTCCAGAAAAATTGCAATTTCTCCACCACAAGCTAGCCCAACTTCCCAGGCACTTTCATTTGAAACTTTAAATTCTATTTTCTTAAAGGGTTTTTTTTCTTTTAACAAACCTAAACATTCCCTAACTACTGCAGTTTCTACACATCCACCTGAAACTGATCCAGAAAAATCTCCTTTATCATTAACAATCATTCTACTCCCTACCTGCCTTGGTGAAGAACCCCAGGTTTGGATAACGGTAGCCAGTACAACATTTTGTTTACTGGAAAGCCAATCTCTTGCTTCGTCCAATATTTTTTCATCAAATGAATTTTTCATCTAAAGCATTCTAAATTAAAATAAATTAAGTTTGAACTATTAGCAGCTAGAAACTGCTTTTTTAGCCATTACCTTGATAATATGAGCTCTATATTCTGCAGAAGCATGTAAATCAGAGTTAAGTCCTTTGCTTGAAATATTTACATTTTCAATAGATGAGTTTGAAAAATTGTTTGATAAAGCTAATTCAAGTTCTTTAGATCTAAAAACACAACTTCCCGCTCCCGTAATAGCCACCCTTACTTCTTTTTTTAGTTTTGCAACATAAACACCTACAACAGCATACCTCGAAGCAGGGTTAGGAAATTTTGCATAACCTGATTTTTCTGGAACTTCAAATTCAATCGCCTCTATAAGTTCTCCTTTTTTTAAATCTGTTTCAAACATTCCTTTAAAAAATTTATCTGCTGGTATTTTTCTTTTGTTTGTATGTATAGTAGCGTTCAAAGCCAGACAAGCTGAAGGGTAATCGGCTGCGGGGTCATTATTTGCAATTGAACCACCAATTGTTCCTCTATTTCTTACTTGCGGGTCACCAATACCATCAGCTAGCGTAGCAAGAGATGGAATAGATTTTCCTACTTCCTTTGAGGAAGCAACATCTGCATGTGTTGTTATTGAGCCAATTCTTAAAGATTTACTTGATACTTTAATTCCAGATAATCCTTTTATTCTTTTTATATTTATAAGGTCTGAATATGCTGCCAATCTAAGCTTCATTGCTGGCAATAGAGACATGCCTCCGGCCAAGAATGTTGCTCTACCAGAAGCTAGCTTTCCTGCTTCTTTAGTATTTGTTGCCGATTTAAAATTAAAAGTTTTCATATTTTATGCAGCCGCCTTCTTAGATTTATTTTTTTTTAAAACTTTCCAAACCTTTTCTGCCGTTGCTGGCATTGAAACATCTGATCCAACCGCATCAATCACAGCATTCATTACAGCTGGGGGTGCAGCAATTGCTCCAGCTTCTCCACAACCTTTAGATCCTAAAGGGTTAGAAGTTGCTGGTGTTGTAGTAAAATCAAGTTTAAATTCAGGAAAATTGTCTGCTCTTGGCATTGTGTAATCCATATAAGACGCTGAAGTTAATTGACCAGACTCATCATAATTTCCATTTTCGTATAATGCTTGACCAATTCCTTGAACTATACCTCCATATACTTGTCCCTCAACTACCATTGGATTTATTATCGTTCCAAAATCATCAACAGCTGTATATTTTTCTACTTTTGTTTCTCCAGTTTCTTGGTCTACTTCAACTTCACATATATGCGTGCCCGCTGGAAATGAAAAATTAACAGGATCATAAAAAGATGTTTCTTTAAGACCTGGTTCAATACCTTGTGGAAGAGGAGATTTTACCTCACCGTATTGACCTGGTAGATAACATGCAAAAGCTATCTCACCAATAGTTTTCTTTTTATTTGAATTTTTTAATACAAACTCTCCATCTTTAAATTCTATATCTTCAGGTTTACCTTCTAACATATGGGCTGCAACTTTTTTTCCTTTTTCTATAATTTTATCACATGCTTTTGCAATTGCAGTTCCACCAACCGCAAGAGATCTTGATCCATAAGTACCCATACCAAAAGGTCCTTTGTCGGTATCACCATGTATGACATCAATATTTTCAATTGATACACCTAATTTATCACCAACGATTTGAGCAAATGTAGTTTCATGTCCTTGTCCGTGACTATGGGCGCCTGTAAAGACAGAAACGTTACCTGTAGCATTAAATCTTACTTCAGCAGATTCCCAAAGACCAACACCTGCACCTATAGACATAACAACAGCAGATGGAGCGATTCCACAAGCTTCTATGTATGTTGAAAATCCTATTCCTCTAAGCTTTCCTTTTTTTGCAGATTGACTTCTTCTGTTTTCAAAATTTTTATAGTCGCCAACTTCTAAAGCTTTATCCAAATGAGCGCTATAATCACCTGAATCTATGTTATGTACTAAACATTGTTGATGTGGGAATTTACTTATAAAATTTTTCTTTCTAAATTCAGCTTGATCCATTCCTATTTCTTTGGCGGCTTCTGTAGCTATTCTTTCAATAAGAAAAGCTGCTTCGGGTCTTCCAGCTCCTCTATAAGCATCAACAGGTGCCGTGTTTGTGAAAACAGCTTTTACATTACATGACGCTACAGGAATATTATAAACTCCTAAAATTAAGGGTGCATATAAGTAAGTTGGTGTTACTGTAGCAAAAAGGGAAGCATAAGCTCCAATATTTGCAATCGTTTCAACTTTTAAAGCAGTCATTTTTCCATCATTTTTAATACCTAATTCTACGTGTGTAATATGATCTCTACCATGACAATCAGATAAAAAAGATTCACTTCTTTCAGCTACCCATTTAACTGGTCTCTCAATTTTTTTTGAAGCCCAAGCTACAACAGCATCTTCAGCATAAGGATAAATCTTTGAACCAAAACCACCTCCTACATCAGGAGCAACAACTCTAAATTTATGTTCGGGTTGTATTGCGTTAAATGCTGAAAGCACTAATCGTGTGAGGTGTGGATTTTGGTTAGTAGTATACAAAGTTAGTTGTTCAGAAGAAGGGTTATAATCACCAATAGAAGCTCTTGGCTCCATAGCATTTGGAATTAATCTATTATTTATTAAATCAAGCTTAATTACTTTATCTGCTTTAGATAATTCTTCATCGGTTTTACCTTTATCACCTAACAAAAAGTCAAAACATAAATTTCTATCAATACCTTCATAAATAGCTTCAGAACCCATGGCGTCTTTTGTATTAACTACAGCTTTTTTTAATTTGTAACTTACATCAACTAATTCTGCGGCATTTCTTGATTCCTCTAAAGTTTCAGCAATAACAATAGCAACATGATCTCCAACATAATTGACCATATCTTTTGCTAAAGGTGGGTGTGGAGGAACTTTCATATCTTTTCCATCTTCACTAACTATTTTCCAACCTGTAATTAATCCACCAATTTTATCTGCAGTTAAATCTTCCCCTGTTAAAATTTTTACAACACCTGGGGCTTTTTTTGCTTTAGATATATCAACTTTTGATATTTGAGCCCTTGCGTGCGGGGAACGAACAAAACTTGCATATGTTTGATTTACTAAATTAATATCTGCTGTATATTGACCTTTGCCAGTTAAAAATCTCTTGTCTTCTTTTCTTTCAACTCTTGATCCAATTAAACTTGCCATATTTATGTTCTCCTTAAACCTTTGATGCCGTTTCTTTTACAGCAGCCACTATTCCCTGATAACCCGTGCAACGACAAATGTTGCCTTCTAACCAGTCTCTAATTTCTTTTTCACTAGGATTTTTATTTTTTTGTAAAAGGTCAATTGCACTCATAACCATACCAGGGGTACAAAATCCACACTGCAAACCATGGTGTTTTTTAAATGCTTCTTGCATTGGATGTAGTTTTCCATTTTTAGTCAATCCCTCGATAGTTGTTATTTCACTGCCTTCGCAGTCCGCTACAAGAGTAGTGCAACTTTTTACTGAATTTCCATTTAAATGTACGACGCATGCACCACATTGAGAGGTGTCACATCCTACATGTGTTCCTGTTAAAGTAAGCTGATCTCTTAAAAAATCGGACAACAGAGTGTTGTCAGATACTTCTCTTGAAATATTTTTTCCGTTAACTCTTAATTTTATTACTGCCATTATTCCCCCTAATAAATAACACCAAGTAACTAATTTATTAGAACTTAATATGAGGGATAGATCAACTACAATTTAACGTGAAACAAAATAAAAAATTACAACTAAAAGTAGAAATAAAATTACTAAAGCTGAATATATGTACTTATTTAAAAAATTTGATTTAAGCTCTTTAACTCTTTTGTTTTCATCATCAACTTTAATAAAAGCAGAATCTTTTTCAGTTTCTTTGATATTTTCAAATTTATCTTTTTTGATTATCGGTGAAACAATATCTGCAAATCTACCAAAAAAATAGTCTGACATTTTTTTAGCCACACCATTAATTAATCTTGAACCTAGTTGAGCTATTTTTCCACCTACATTGACATCTACTTCGTAATTTAAAGTTGTTATGCCTTTTTCTTCCGTCAGATTTATTTGAGCAATTCCATTAGCAAATCCAACTGGAGATTGGCCTTCCCCTGAAAGCGTGTAGCTTTCATTTTCTTTTATATTAGATAAATTTACATCCCCAGAAAAAGTAGCATTCATTGGACCAATTTGGTTTGTAGCAGTAACACTAAAATGAGAGTTATTCTTTTTGTCAAATTTTTCACAACCAGGTATACATTGTTTTAATATACTTGGGTCATTAAGAGCTTTCCAAACCACTTCTTTTTTTAAATTCAATTTATAATAGCCTGTTAGTTTCATAATAAAAAAAATAGTATATAATAAAATTCATTATGGATGACACAACAAAAATAGAATTGCAATCAGCGGCCTTTGAAAGGTTGATACAACATTTACGAGAAAGAAAAGATGTTCAAAATCTTGATTTAATGAACCTCGCTGGATTTTGTCGGAATTGTTTATCAAAGTGGTATAGGGAAGAAGCTGAAAAAAAAGGAATAAAAATATCGGATTTTGATGCAAGAAGACATGTGTATGGAATGTCCTATGAGGACTGGAAGAAAAAGTATCAAAAAAAATAGCTGTTAAACTATAAACTCTATTTTGCTAAAATTTTTTATTTCTGAATTTTTGGTATTTTTAATTATAGGTAAAAATAATCCTAAAATATACAAAAGGATTATACCTAATGATACTAGAAGCATTGCTCTCACAGCATTAAATTTCATAAACTTATTTTTCTTTCAATCTTGGAAATAATTCTACAAAGTTGCATGGTTTATGATTTACATCAAGCTGGTATTTTAAAATCATATCCCAAGCATCAGTAACACCACCAGATGAACCCGGGAGTGCAAAAATATATTTTCCATTTTTCAATATTGCACAAGCCCTGGATTGTAAAGTTGAAGTACCTACAGTTTTATAACTTAATTGCCTAAATAATTCTCCAAAACCTGGAATTTTTTTATCAGCTATTTCGTCCATAACTTCAGGTGTTACATCTCTGCCAGTTAATCCAGTTCCACCAGTCGTTATAATTACATCTATTTTTTTCATTTTTGTCCAACTTATTAATATTTTTTTTATTTTATCTTTTGAATCTTTAACTAATTTTCTATCAACAAGTTTGTGATTTTGTTCAGCTATTTTTTTTTTTAAAATAGAACCAGATTTATCTGTTTCAATAGTTCTGCTATCAGTTATAGTTAATAAGGCTATATTTATTTGCATTGTTAGTTTATTATAAACTAAACAATCATGATTTTGTTATCAATATTATTTTTAGTCACAGCTATATTTTATTCAAGTGTTGGTTTTGGAGGCGGATCAACATATTTAGCTTTGCTTTTAATTTGGGATGTTCCTTTTTTTATATTTCCAGTAATAGCACTATCATGCAATATTATTGTTGTATCAGGAAATTGTTTTAATTATCTAAAAGTGGGTAACTTTAATTCAAGAATTTTATTACCTTATTTAATTGGATCAATTCCCTTGGCTTATATTGGTGGTTATTTAAGCATTGAAGAAAAATTATTTGAGATACTTTTATTTTTTGTTTTATCAACAGCTGGAATTTTGTTGTTATTTAATTTTAAATCTTATGATGATGTAGATGAAAATTATAAAAAAAGTTCAATTTTAACCTCAATTTTAATTGGTGGATTTTTAGGATTCATATCAGGTCTTGTTGGAATAGGTGGGGGGATATTTTTAAGTCCAATATTATTTCTATTAAGAGCAGCTAAACCTAAACATATAGTTACTACAGCTTCTTTGTTTATATTAATAAACTCAATCTCTGGAATTATAGGACAACTTTCAAAAAATTATGTATTAGAGGAAATATTAAAATACTGGTATTTATTATTTTTTGTATTAATTGGTGGACAAATTGGAAATTTTTTAAATTTAAAAATTTTCCCAACACGTGCTTTGGCTTTATTAACAGCGCTATTAGTTCTTTTTGTTGCTTTTAGAATGTTAATTAGACTCGTTTAAAGAAATTTTCTAATAAATTCTATGAAAATTGAATATTTACTTTAGGTTGAATCTTTGTTTTACTCTATACTAAGATAATAAGAGGAAATAGATGGCACATTATAAATACTTGGAAAACAAGAAGAGTGAATTTAGGTTAAAACCAAGCACGACAAATATATCTGATCTATTAAAAAATAATAAATTAGAACAAAAAAAAGAAAAAAGACAAAACATCTATTTTGCTGCAGCAGCTATATCTGTGTTAGCACTTTCAGGTTTTATAATTTCTCAATAACCTTTTATAATATATAATATAAGTAACTTTATTCCATGAGTCGTATTGCTGAAAAAAACACAAATACTGTTATTTGCAGGTATAAATCTGGAATTGGAAGAATTATCATTAATGATTACGCCAGTTACAATTCTTTATCTTTCCAAACAATAAATTTACTGACGCAAGCTGTAAAAAATTTTAATAAAGACCATAAAACAAAAGTAATTATTATTGAAGGATCAGGAAAAAGATTTAGCGCAGGTCATAATTTAAGTGAAGTAAAATCTTTAAAAAGTAAATCAAAATACAACAAATTATTTAATGTATGCTCAAAACTAATGATAGAAATTGTGGAGGGAAGAAAACCCGTCATTGCAAAAGTGGAAGGAGCAGCGTTTGCTGCTGGTTGCCAGTTAGTGGCTAGTTGTGATTTAGCTATAAGTTCTAGTGAAGCAGTATTTGCTACTCCAGGAGTTAACATAGGATTATTTTGTAGCACTCCCATGGTAGCAGTTAGCAGAAAGGTTAATAGAAAAAAAATGATGAAAATGTTACTAACAGGCGATTCTATTGATGCAAAAAACGCAAAAGAGATTGGTTTAATAAATGATTTTTATCCCTCTTCACAGTTGGAAAGTGAAGTTTTAAAACTTGCAAAAAAAATTGCATCAAAATCTAATTTAACTATTAAGATTGGAAAAAAAGCATTTTATAAGCAGCTAGAAATGCCTTTAAAAAAAGCTTATAAATTTACCAGCGAAGTAATGACTCAAAACATGATGTCAATAGATGCTCATGAAGGAATATCAGCTTTTTTAGAAAAAAGAAAACCAGTTTGGAAAAATAAATAACAATGAATAAAAATATAGACGATCAAATTATAAAAGATACTCTTGCTTCTTCAAAAACAATTGCAATGATAGGGGTTAGTTCTCTTAAAAAAGAAGACTCATCTAATGTCATAAGAAGACCTTCAGTTATTGTAATGAATTATCTTCAGGAATTTGGCTATAAGGTTATTCCTGTAAATCCATTTGCTGTAGGAAAAAAAATTAATGGCGAGACCGTCGTGGAAAAAATAGAAGATATTAAAGAAAAAATAGACATAGTTAATGTCTTTCGTCCATCCAAAGAAGCTACTATTTATGCGGAGCAAGCTGTTAAAATTAAAACCAAAGTTTTGTGGTTGCAATATGGAATTCAAAATGACGAAGCTAAAGAAATTGTTCAATCTAAGAATATTACGTATATAGCTAACAAGTGTATAAAACAAGAATATCAAAGATTATTTCTAAAAATGAATCCTGTTTTTCCAGCCCTTAAAACTCATTGAAGAAATTTTTAAAAGTATTATAAATTAACTTAACGTACGGCGGGGTAGCTCAGTTGGTTAGAGCACAGGACTCATAAGCCTGGGGTCGGCGGTTCGACTCCGCCCCCCGCTACCAAAGCAGGTTTATTAATTTGATACTTTAAGCCATCTTTCGTTATTAAGAGTCCACTTAACCACTTGATCAATTCTTTTCTCAATTGATACTTTAGGTTTCCAGCCAAGTTTTTCCATAAACTCACCACTTAAAGCGTAACGTAAATCGTGTCCTGGTCTGCTACTATGAAAATCTACCATTTTGTATTTTAGTTCTTTACCAACTGACTTGGCTATTAATTTACCTAGGGCTAAGTTATCAAGCTCAACGGGACCTACTAAATTAAATTTTGGGCATTTGGCTCCACCAAAATCTTTATCTATTTCTTTTAATTTTTTTCTATTGTTTATTAAAAAAATACATCCATCAGCAACATCAGAGGCATGAATATAATGTCTGCTTCCTGCTTTTGTTTTATCTTTATTGCTATGAATATCTATTGTTTTTCCATCTCTTGCGCTCATTATGCATTTAGGAATAAATTTTTCAGGATGTTGTCTTTCTCCAAAGACATTCATAGTGTGAGTAATAAATATTGGAAGATTATATGAATTTTCAAAAGCAACAGCTAACTCTTCTCCACCAGCTTTAGTTGCGCTATATGGATTTGTACAATTATATCTGTCTCTTTCTTTGTACTTTACTTTATTAGGGGCTGGTCCAAAAACTTCGTCAGTACTAAAATATATAAATAATTCTAAGTGTTTACTTTTTCTTGCAAAATTTAAAATATTACAAGTGGCTACAACATTATCAAAAACAAAAGTCATTGGATCAGTTATTGATCGATCGACATGGCTTGAAGCTGCTAGATGCATGATGAAATTAAAATCACCTAAATCACCACTTAGCATTTCATTTATTTCAGCCCGAAGGTCATGATAAACAATTCTTAATCTTTTTTTTGTCTTGTCGTCTAAATCTTTCATAATGTCGGAAATTCGATTTAGATTCCCGGAATAATCTAATCTATCTAGAGTAACGACGTCCCAATCAGTATTTTTCAATATATATAAGATTATGTGATGGGCAATAAATCCCGCTCCACCTGTAATTAAAACTCTTTTTGTCATATGAATTTTGCTAAACTATTATATTTCAAAATTTCCCACAATAGATTAAATAGTAAATAATATGGACTTAACCATAATAATAGTATCTTTCAAAAGTGGCGAAATATTGGATCGCTGTTTGGATTCGATTGATGACAAATATCCAGTGATAATAGTAGAAAATTCATTAAACAAAGATTTAAAAAACCATGTAGAAAAAAAATACAAAAATGTTGAATGCATATTACCAAGTGAAAATTTAGGATACGGTGCGGCAAATAATGTTGGAATTAATAAAGCGAAAACAAAATATTTATTAATTTTAAATCCAGACACAATACTACAAAATAATACATTGGATGAACTTTTAATTTCAGCAAAAAAAATAAAAAATTTTGCAATTTTAGGTCCTAAAATAATTGACGGTGATAAAATTAATGAAAAAGAAATAAATTATAATAATTTAAAAAAAACAGAAACAAGCATAGAAAAATCAATTTCACATGTAAAAGGTTTTGCTATATTTATTAATAAGGAAGAATTTAAAGATATAGGTTTTTTTGATGAAAACTTTTTTTTATACTTTGAAGAAATTGATTTGTGTAAAAGAGTAATAAAAAATGGTAAGAAAATTTATCTTGCACCAAATGCTTTAGTTAAACACTCCGGTGGTCAATCTCATATAAAGAGCATTAATACACCCATGGAGTTATCAAGAAATTGGCATTGGATGTGGTCAACTTTTTATTATTACAGAAAACATAAAGGATTTATTTTTGCCCTTTTAATGATTTCAAGGAAATTTTTTTCATCACTGATAAAAATAATATTTTTCTCGTTAACATTTCAAAATGCAAAAAGGGAAATTTATAGACATAGATTGAGCGGATTAATTAATAGTATACTGGGAAGAAAAGCATGGTATAGGCCCAAGGTATAAATTAAAATTAATGACCAGGAAATTTAATTAAGCTATTAACTTTATAACCTTTGTCCTCAAGTTTTTTTACGCCACCCAAATCAAATAAATCTATTACAAAAATAAAACCCGCGACCTTTCCTCCAGATTTTTCTACTAGTTTAGCGGCAGCTTCAGCGGTACCACCTGTTGCAATTAAATCATCTATTATTATTGCAGAATCTTTTTTGCCTATCGAGTCTTTATGTATTTCGATAGTTGCTTTCCCGTATTCAAGTTCAAAATCTTCTGAAAATCTTTCCGCTGGTAGTTTTCCTTTTTTTCTCATTAGTATTAAAGATTTGGACATCGTGTAAGAAAGAGCAGAAGCAAAAATAAATCCACGTGATTCTATAGCTGCAATTTTATCAAAGTTTATTTTTGAAGCCATTTTTGCAATTTGATTTATGGTTTCCTTAAAAGCATCTTCGTCTTTAATTAAGGTTGTAATATCCCTGAACAATATTCCCTTTTTAGGATAATCTTGAATAGATCGTATATATTTTTTTAAATCCATTTTTTGCTTCAAAGTTAATAAAAAAGATCATATTAATTATAATAAATTATGACAAAAAACAAACTAGGAATTATTGGTGGCAGTGGCCTTTACGAAATTGAAGGATTAGAAAAACCAAAGTGGAAATCAATAACAACTCCGTGGGGAAAACCATCTGATGAAATATTAAATTTTAAATACAAAGGAAAGGAAGTTTGTTTTTTACCGCGCCATGCACGAGGACATAAAATTTCACCCTCCAACATTAATTTTAGGGCAAACATTGATGCTTTAAAACAATTAGGTGTAACCGATATTGTTTCGGTATCTGCCGTAGGTTCATTAAAAGAAGATTTACCACCAGGAAAATTTGTTATAGTTGATCAATTTATAGATAGAACTTTTGCAAGAAAAAAAACTTTTTTTGATGAAGATATAGTAGCTCATGTTTCCATGGCACACCCAACATCTAAAGGTTTAATGAATGCGTGCGAAGAGGCAATTAAAAAAGAAAAAATAGATTATCAAAGAGGTGGAACCTATGTGGTTATGGAAGGACCTCAATTTTCAACATTAGCAGAATCCAATTTATATAGATCATGGAAAGCAGATGTTATTGGAATGACAAATATGCCTGAAGCAAAGCTAGCAAGAGAGGCTGAGATTAGATACGCATCAGTATCAATGGTTACTGATTTTGATTGTTGGCATCCAGATCATGAAAATGTTGATGTTCAGACCGTGATTAAAGTTTTGCTAGGCAATGCAGCAAAAGCAAAAAATATGGTTAAAAATATTATTGAGAATTTTGAAAGTCATATAGATGCTAAAGATCCAACAAATAATTGTTTGGATGTAGCTATTATAACAGCTCCAGATAAAAGATCTAAAAAGACAATTAAAAAATTAAAAACTGTAGCAGGAAGAGTATTAAAAAAATGAAAAAAATATTATTAATTTTAACTTTTATATTATTTTCAACCTTAGTTTATGCAGGAAATAATGACAACATTACTGAAAGTGGATTTATCAATAAAAAAGTTAAATTGATCAAAGATTTTAAAATTAACGATCCTAAAAATAATTTAAAAGTTCCTTTATTAGCCTTTACACATCCAAAGGATAAATATGAAGGATTATTATCTGATTGGCTGGAAGAAATTCCTAGTATGAAAAGAATAGTAATTTCAGAAAATTACAAAATTAATGGAAAAAAATGTATTATAAAAGGATATGACTGGTCAGAACCTTTAAAAAGGGGCCATAGTATGGATAAAGGACTTTGTTTTCAATACTATAATCCAACTATATTAGAATATATAGCTTCAAGGATTTAAATGAAAATAGAAGGAAAAGAATATCGAACAATTTGGTTTGATGAAAAAAACCAAGCTGTAAAAATTATAGATCAAACAAAACTTCCTCACCAATTTATAATTAAAGATCTTAAAACAGTTAAAGATGCGATTAATGCCATCAAAGTTATGGAGGTAAGGGGAGCTCCATTAATAGGTGGAACAGCTGCTTACGGTATTGTTTTGGCTATTATGGAAAAAAATGATCCTAATTTTATAAAAAAAAGTTCAGAAGAATTAATTCAATCAAGACCAACGGCAATCAATCTAAAGTGGGCAGTTGATCGTATGATGAAGAAATTATCAGGGGTAAATAATAACGAATTATTAAAAGTAGCACTTGATGAAGCAAAAGCAATTTGCGAAGAAGATGTTAAGTTTTGTGAAAATATTGGGTTAAATGGATTAAAAATTATTGAAGAAATTTATAATAAAAAGAAAGATAAAGTAAATATATTAACTCATTGTAATGCAGGTTGGCTTGCAACAATTAACTGGGGAACAGCTACATCTCCCATTTATCATGCACATAAAAAAGGAATTCCAGTCCATGTTTGGGTAGATGAGACAAGACCAAGAAATCAGGGAGCTAATTTAACTTCATACGAACTAAATGAAGAAAAAATTCCTAATACAATCATTGCAGATAATACAGGTGGAATATTAATGCAAAGAGGTGAGGTCGATATGTGTATTGTTGGAACTGATAGAACTTTATCAACTGGCGATGTCTGCAACAAGATTGGAACATACCTAAAGGCATTAGCAGCTCATGATAACAACGTTCCCTTTTATGTAGCTTTGCCAAGCTCAACAATAGATTGGGATATAAAAAATTTTAAAGATATTCCAATTGAGGAAAGAAATTCAGAGGAATTAACTCATGTGGAAGGATTAAATAAGCAAAATAAACTTGAAAAAATATTAATTTATCCTCAAAAAAGCAAAGCAATGAACCTAGCTTTTGATGTAACTCCTGCTAAATATGTGACAGGTTTAATTACAGAAAAAGGTGTTTGTGAAGCATCACCAGATGGTTTAAAAAAATTATTTAGATAAAACGGAGATAGAGTTGTCAAATATTAAAATAGAAAACATTAATAAATATTTCGGATCTAATCATGTAGTTAAAGATGTTAGTCTAGAAATTAAAAGTGGATCTTTTACTGTAATTGTAGGGCCTAGCGGGTGTGGAAAATCTACAATTCTAAGAATGATTGCAGGTCTAGAAGCATCTAACTCCGGATCAATTTATATTGGGGATACAAAAGTAAATGACCTTCCACCGAAAGATAGGAATATTGCAATGGTTTTTCAGTCGTATGCTCTTTATCCTCATATGAATGTTTATGAGAATATGGCTTTTGGACTTAAGTTAGAAAAAAAAACAAAAGAAGAAATAAACAAAAGAGTTATTGAATCAGCAAAAATTTTACAAATAGAAGAGCTATTAGAAAGAAAACCAAAGCAGTTATCAGGAGGGCAAAGACAAAGAGTTGCCATCGGAAGAGCTATAACACGAAAACCAAAAGTATTTTTATTCGATGAACCTTTATCTAATTTAGATGCAGCACTAAGAGTTCAAATGAGAGTGGAATTAGCAAAGCTGCATAATCAACTTAAAGCAACTATGGTCTATGTTACCCATGATCAAGTAGAAGCAATGACCATGGCCGATGATATAGTTGTTCTTAAAGATGGTGTCATATTTCAAAAAGGGCCACCTCTAGATTTATATAATAAACCAAAAAATACTTTTGTAGCGGGTTTTATTGGTTCTCCAAAAATGAACTTTATAAAAAGTAAAATTTTGAATATTAAAAATGATAGCATCGAATGTACTTTACTTGGAGATACTAAAATTACTGTAACAAGAAATATAAAAAATATTTTGAAAACTGGTGAAGAAATTACTTTAGGTTTTAGACCCGAGCATCTTACAATTGACAAAACACCAAAACAAGAAATTTATACACGCAAAACAGTTTGGAGAGGTAGAATAATAGTAATCGAAAAATTAGGATCAAATTTATATTTTTATATAGAAAATAAGAAAGAACCAATAGTTGTTGTTTCTTCAGAAAGTACAACAAATATGCAAATAGGTGACACTGTTAATGTCGGGTTCGACCCATTAAAAATTCATATTTTTGATAAAAATAAAAATTCTATTTAATTTACTTTAAAATATTCTTAATTTTATTTTTAACAAATTTTAAAGTTTTGGGATTTGTAATGAATTGAGGTTTTCTTCCTTGAATAATTTTTTTTATTTCATTAGCTACTATCTCAGCTGTTTTGTAAGGTATATCTCTCGAAACACCCGCAGCATGAGGGGTTAGTATTATGTTTTTGTCAATAATTTTGTGTAGCTTTTCTGAAGAGTCCAAAGGCTCCTTGTCGTATACATCCAAGTAAAATCCTTTAATTTTTTTCTTTTTATAAGCTTTAATTAAATCTGTAGTTTTTATACATTGAGATCTAGATGTGTTAACTAAGTAAGGTTTTTGTTTCATTTTATTAAAATCATTTTTAGAAATTATAGGTTTTCCATTTTTACCGATTCTCGCATGTATCGTTATAATATCAGAAGAAGCCAAAAGGTTTTGAAGAGTGGAGCTATTATGTTTTCCAATTTTATCTAATTGTTTTTTAAATGGCTCATATATTAAAACATTCACACCTAGAGCATGAAGCGCTCTAGTAAGTTTTTTTCCTATAGCGCCATAGCCTATAATACCGACGGTTTTTCCATGAATTTCTATGCCAGAAGGTTTTAAAAAAGTATCTTCTAAAGGCGTTTTCCACTTTTTTTTTTGGACATAATTTATTGCTTCGGGAATTTTTCTAACAAGATTTATTATATTTGCTAATGTGTATTCAACAACAGCATCAATATTTCTTCCAGGAGCAAACAAAACCATAACTTTTTTTTTTGTAGCAGCTTTAATATTTACGTTAATAGGACCGCCTCTTCCGCATGCAACAATTAGTAATTTTTCACAATTTTTTAAAACATGTTCAGTAATGGGAGCAAATGTAGTAATTAAAACATTGGTATTTTTTGCAATTTTAATCACATCCTTTTGATCGCCAAAAGCTTCGGATACCTCTTTTGATATTAGTGGTTTAAGTTTTTCTTCTTTAAAATCCTTTGTAAAAAATTGAATTTGAATTTTTGGCCTTATTGATTTTAGGTGTTTCTTAACGGAAGTTAAAAATACTTTACTAGGAATAAAAGAATCTCCAATTATACTTATTTTAATAGCCATTTATTTTTATAAATCAACATATTCATCTGTCAATTTTTTCCACTTATAATATTTATTAATTAGGTATTCATGGTTATCATCTTTATCAAAAAAGCATTGTGATCTTTTTTTTTTACTCAAAGAAATGCTTTTACTTGCTAATAAAGCTGAACCCATCGCCGTTATATCAGAATTATCTGAGAAGTAAAAATCTTTACATATTAGAGATGATAATATTTTTCTCATCACAGAGCTTGATGATAGTTTTCCATCAATATTTATCTTTTTAATATTAATGTTTGAATGTTTTTTTAAAGCATCTAGAGCTGCTTTTATTTGAAAACCTACAGTTTCAAAGGCGGATAAACAAACATCATCATCATTAGTATTGGAGCTTAATCCATAAATTTTTCCATTCGTTTTAGTGCTCCACCAAGGGGTACCTAAACCTAAAAAAGAAGGTATAGTAAAAATATTATTTTTTTTAAAAGAGGATGATTTTTTTTCTAAATTTTTAAAATTATTTGCGTATTTTAATTTTTTAATAAAGTAATCCAATAAGGCACCAGCCATTATTACAAAACCTTCGCTTGCATAGACAGGTTTATCTATGAGCCATGCTAAAGTTTCTAAACAACCGCTATTGTTTTTAGGAAGAAATTTGCTTCCTTTGTTTAACCATAAAAAAGCCCCAGTTCCTAAAGTTATTTTTAAATCTCCTGTTTTTAAACATTCGTTTCCAAACAGTGATGCTTGTTGATCCCCAATAGAAGCCGTTATATTAATTTCAGAACCAAAAAAACTTTTATCTATCTTGCCAAAATTATCATAATTTTTTTTAATTTTAGGAAGAATTATTTTTTTTAACTGAAATTGATTAATTAATGATTTGTCCCACTCTTGTAGTTTTGTATTACAGAGTAAAGTTCTCGAAGCATTAGAAGCATCAGTTGAATAAATTTTTCCTTTCGTTAAGTTCCAAATTATCCATGTATCAAGAGTGCCTATTAAATATTTATTATTTACAATTTTATTATATATTTGTGGATAATTAATTTTTAACCATAAGATTTTTGTTGCTGTAAAAGTAGGATCTAAATTTAGTCCAGTTTTTTTATTTATTTCTTCTAAATTGAATTTACTTTTATTTTTTATAAGTAAATCTGCACTTCTTTTACATTGCCAACTTACTGCAGGTAAAATGGGTTTGCCATTATTTTTATCCCAAACGACAAAAGTTTCAGTTTGGTTTGCTATTCCCACAGATTCTATTTTATTTATGCTAACTCCTGAAATTTTTATTACTTGTTTAATGCAGTAAATAATATTTTTTACCATAACTACAGGATCTTGTTCTACCCACCCTTGTTTGGTAATTTTTATTTGAATTCCTTTTGTTGCTTTAGAGACTACTCTTTTTCCATTATATAAAACAACTTTTGTGTTAGTGGTGCCTTGATCAACCCCTAGATGATAAATCATTTGATTTATTTATACTTAATCTAGGGGGTGATACTCAATATAATATTATTTATATTTCGCTAAAGCAGGTATTTCAGCATAAATTTCTGCTACTGCTTTATCTAAGCCAGCTTGCGCAGACATCTGTCCAGCCAAAACTCCACTGATATGTTTCATTAGAATTTCCTCAACCTGAGCTGATTCCGGGAAATTTTCTAACTTAAATATTACAGCAGCTTTTTTTCCTGTAACAGGATCTTTTGCGTTAGCATATTCTTTAGACATACCATAAGGAGAACCATTTTTTCTGAATTTTCCTTTTTTTGGCAGATCACCACCACTTAAAATAAAGTAGTTTGTATCTGCATAAACTAAATCTTGTACAGATTTTTGTTGGTATGTAGATTTTGACAATGAAATACTACCTGTAGACATTAACTTTTCTTGTATTTCAGGTCTTTGTGTCCATTGCATAAATAGCCAAGCAGCTTCTGGGTTCTTAGAACTTGTAGGTAAAAACATTCCCCATTGGTGTAGGTTTACAATTTTTCTTTTACCAATCGGTGTTCCGCTATAAGCAACTTTACCTACAGTCTTAGAAGACTCTGGGTCATGTGATATACCATAAGATGCATCAGCCCATAATAGAGCTTGAACAGCTAAACCACTTTGCATAGCTGCCATTTGTTCATCCCAAGTATAATCTAAGCTACCTGTAGGTCCGTAATTAACTAATAAATCTTTATAGTAATTTAAAGAATCTACTCCAGCTTTATTATTAATTACTACTTTACCGTAGTCAGGACCATTTTCGCTATCTACAACTTTACCGTCAAAAGCGTAAAGGAAATTATAATAATTCCAAAGCATAGATATATGTCTTTTGCCTGAATTAGCTATTCCAAACACATCTTGAGTTAAAGTTTCCCCAGCTAATTTTTCACCTTTTTTTCTAGTAAAAAATTCCGCTGTATCTCTTAAGTGATCCATTGTAACTGCGGGTGAAGGCAAATCGTAACCATACTTAGCTTTAAAGTTTTTTTGCTCTTCTGGATGTTCGAATAAATCCCATCTCCAATTTAAATAAATTGTATGAGCGGAAAATGGAACTCCGTAAAGTTTTCCATCTTGACCCATAGCTGCCATTAACCAATCTTCGCTTAAAACTTCTTGTTTTAGTTTGAATTTAGGATCAGCCAATTTTTTATTACTTAACATTTTATCAATTGGAGTAATCCAACCATTACTAACTAGGAAAGGAAATTTTACATGCGGATTAAGTATAGCATCATAAATTCCAGTTCCACCAACGAAGTCAGCAGTTGTTTTTTCAATTACCTGGTCAAAGGCTTGTTGTTCAATGATAACCTTAATACCAGTTTCTTCTTCAAAAATTTTCTTTTGCTGATTTAGTGACTCCAATGGAGCAAGAGCTTCACCTATAATTCTTATAGTAGTTCCATTATAAGGAGCTGCTGCATCTTTTAGACTCCAAGCATTAGCGTTACTAACAGAAAAGAAAATACCTAAAACAAAAACTAAGATTGTTTTAAGTACTGATGTCAATTTTATTTTTGCCATCTATTCCTCCTTTGCTATTGTTTAATAAGATAATTGAACCACACTGATTAAAATAGTCAAATTTTTTATAGATTAGAATCGCCCTAAAAATAGATTAGAATCACTCTAAAATACTACTTTATTATAATTTTTTTTTAAAGCGTCAACTACAGGTTGACATTTTTATTAAATAATATTGCCTGTATTAAAAATTTAGGTAATGTACTCCACATGTCTGATTTTATATTCATGTTAACGCATCATGATAAAACTATAGAAAACTGCATAGAAGTTTTCGAAAAAATAAAACATTTAAAGTTTAAATATATAGGGTTTAAAGATATTGGGGTTCCAAAAGAAAAGTTATTAGATTTAGGGAAAAGAATTAAAAATTCTGGAAAAGAACTTTTTTTAGAAGTAGTTAGTTTGAACGAAGAAGATGAAGTTAGGTCAGCAAAGACAGCTATAGAATTAGAAGTTGATTATCTTATGGGAGGAACAAGGGTAGATATCGTTTCAAAAATTATTAAATCCACCGATATAAAATATCTGCCATTTCCAGGAAAAATAGTCGGACACCCTAGTGTTCTAGAAGGCACTATTAATGAAATTACTCAAAGCGCAATTGAATTATCCTCCAACAAGTCTGTTTATGGTCTTGATTTATTGTCATATAGATTTAAAGGAGATGTAGAAAGTTTAATTAAATCCGTAGTTGAAAAATCCAAAGTTCCTATAGTTTCAGCAGGAAGCATAGACAGTGAGGAAAGAATAAAAATAGTAAGTTCTCTTGGCGTGTGGGCTTTTACTGTTGGTTCAGCAATTTTTGAAAAAAAATTTGCTAACGGATCCTCTGATGTTGTTAAACAATTAGAAGATGTTTTAAAGTTAAGCAAAAAATATAGTTAAAAAATGAGAAAAGTTGCTTTTGGCGGTTATATTTGGCTAATACCACTATTGCTTTTTTTATTTTTAATAGAGCTTTGGCCTTTCTTAAAAATGTTCTATCAAAGCTTACATCATATGAGCTTCACCCAACCAGCCTTAAATGGACAGTTTGCTGGCTTAGATAATTATAGAAAAGCAATGAATAGTGAAGGAATGATGTCTAGCGTCGGCTTAACTTTAAAATATATGTTAATTGCTTTACCGCTAGAAGTTTTATTAGGAATTTTTTTTTCAGTTTTATTAAGCTACCATTTAAGACTTAAAAAATTTGTTTTACCGATACTTCTAATACCAATGATATTAGCCCCGATCGTTGTTGGTTTATCTGCAAAATTAAATCTTAATCCTGATTTTGGAATTATTGGGATATTCTT